>DATJDE010000054.1:0-8836 GCA_035497595.1 Rhizomicrobium sp.
GGCATCAAGCTCGCCGCATTGGACGATGCAGAGCCCACCGCCTGGACATTGCGAAAAGTTCAGCTTGAATATTTTCGCCCCGCAAGGCTGCAAGATCAGCTCGAAGTCCATACGGTCTGTGCCGCGCTCAGCGGCGCGCGCATGGTGGCAGACCAGAAAATCTATGCGGGACAGACATTATTGACAGTGGGAACCGTCGAAGCCTGCATTATGACACTGAGTGGAAAGCCGCGCCGCATCCCGACAGAGGTGCGCGACAAGCTGGCCCCTTTCCTTTACCAAGAGCAGTGAACGATTCGCGTCAAATTTCGGCCACTTTGCAAAGGCTTCTAGCGCGGACAAGGTGCCCACCGGTTCCGCGACGAGCGCAAGAGGTTTGTTCATGAGTTTCGCACGCATTGTCGCCTCGGCATTAGTGGTCGTCACGGCCCTGACCTTCAGCCCGGCATCTTTTGTCCCTGCCGCTCTGGCACAGTCCGCGCCGCAGGCAGCCCCCGTCGGAGACGGGGTCCAGGCGGGCTCCCTCGATGCGCCGAGCGCTGCCCCCGCAGGCGCGGTCGATGCCAGTGCGCTGTCCAGCACAGGCATTGGCGACATGTCCATGGCATCGCTGTTCTGGCGCGCCGATCCGGTGGTCAAGGCAGTGTTCATCCTGCTGATCGCCGCCTCGCTGTGGTCGTGGACCATCATCATCAGCAAGTGGCTGATGCTGCGCAAACTGCACGGCAAGGGCGACGGTTTCGAAAAAACCTTCTGGTCCGGCCTGTCGCTGGACGATCTCTACCAGCAGTTCTCCCAACGCGCCGATCACCCGCTGGCCTCGGTCTTCATCTCGGCCCTGCGCGAATGGCGCAGAGCCTTCGAGGGCGGGCCGCCGCGTGAATCCCTGCTTCCCAGCATCAAGGACCGCATCGATAAAGCGATGAACGTCACCATCCTGCGGGAAATGGACGGGATGGAGCGTCAGCTCGGCTTTCTGGCCACCGTGGGCTCGGTGTCGCCGTTCATCGGCCTGTTCGGCACGGTCTGGGGCATCATGAATTCTTTCGCCGCCATCGCCGCCCGCCACGACACCACGCTCGCGGTGGTGGCCCCTGGAATCGCCGAAGCCCTGTTCGCCACCGCCATGGGCCTTCTGGCCGCCATTCCGGCGGTGATTTTCTACAACCGTTTCGTCAATGAAATGGCGCGCTACAACAATCGCCTCACCGGCTTTTCCGATGAGTTTTCGGCCATCCTGTCGCGCCAGCTCGACGAAAAGGCAACCCGCTGATGGCGGCAACCCTGCAAAGCCGGGATCGTCGCCGCCGCGCGATGGCGGAGATCAACGTCACGCCCTTTGTGGACGTGATGCTGGTGCTCCTGATCGTCTTCATGGTCACAGCGCCCATGCTGACGGTGGGCGTTCCGGTCGATCTGCCCAAAACAAAAGCCCAGGCGCTGGGCCAGGATCGCGAGCCGCTGTCGGTTTCGGTCCGGCGGGACGGCGAAATCTATCTGCAAAATACCCGCATCGCAGAAGACGGGCTGGTCGCCAAGCTCGAGGCGATTTCCAAGAACGGCTACGAACAGCGCATCTTTGTGCGCGGCGACAAGGCCGTCGATTACGGGCGCGTGATGGAAGTCATGGGTCTTCTGAACGCAGCAGGCTTCACCCATATCGGGCTCGTGACTGATGTCCGCAAATCCGGCGACACGAAGAAGAATTAGCGCGGCGAGCGCTCGCCGCGATGTGTCGCCGACCGGGCTTGCCGGGTCGGCGTTGCTGCATGCCGCCATCGTGGCAGTGGGCTTTTTCACCTGGCACCACACGCTGAAGATTTCCGATGAGACCCCGCCTGTGGTGCCGGTCGAACTCGTCACCATCGGCGAAAAGACCAACATCATGGCGACGGTGAAGCCGCCGCCCAAAATCGAACCGCAGGAAGACAAGTTCGCCCCCCCGCCGCCGGTGGAGGCGACACCCCCGCCGCCGCTGCCCACACCCGAAGAACCGGCCCCGGAACCGCCACCCCCCCCGCCCGTTGTCAAACCGGAGCCAAAGCCGGAACCCAAACCTGAGCCCAAACCCGCGCCCAAACCAAAGCCGGAGCAGCCCAAGAAAAAAAGCTTCGACATCAACAACATCGAAGCCTTGCTCAACAAGGTTGCGCCGAAACAGGAAAAGTCGAATGCCAAGGTGGCCGACCGCACGGTCAAAGGCATTGGCGAGCAGACGGCGATGACGATGGATCTGGTGGATGCCTTGCGCAATCAGGTGGCCCAATGCTGGAGCCCACCGGCAGGCGCGCCCCGGCCGGAAGATCTGGTGGTCGATTTCTATGTGCGGCTCAATCCAGATGGCTCGGTGGCGCAGGCCACCCCCGCCTCGGCCCCGCAAAACCCCTATATGCGCGCCGCGTCCGATGCGGCACGGCGTGCAATCATGACCTGCCAACCCTATAAATTGCCTTCTGACCGATACAATCAGTGGCGTGAAATCGATCCCTTGCGGTTCGATCCACGCCAGATGCTGGGTCGATAGACCGGAGAGATGAGATGAAGCGTTTTGTATTTGCGTGTGCCGCTCTGGTTCTGTCGCTCGCCGCCTGGCCTGCTTTGGCCGCGCTGCAAGTCGATGTGACGAGCGGCAATGTCCAACCGCTGCCCATCGCGATCCCCAATTTCATCGCCCAGCAACAGGCCGATGCGCAGGTCGGCGCCAATATTGCAGGTGTCATCCGCGCCGATCTGGATCGCTCTGGCCTGTTCAAGCCGCTCGACCCGCGCTCGTTCATCGACACAATCAAAGACATCAACACCACGCCCAATTTCGCCAATTGGCGGGTGATCAATGCGCAAGGCCTTGTCACCGGCCAGGTCACCACCCAGCCCGATGGCCGGTTGAGGGTGGATTTCCGCCTGTGGGATGTCGCGGGCCAGACCGCGCTTCTTGGTCAGCAATTCTTTACCACGCCGGAAAATTGGCGCCGCATCGCCCACATGATCTCGGATCAGATTTACGAACGGATCACGGGTGAAAAGGGTTATTTCGACACCCGCATCGTCTTTATTTCTGAGACTGGCTCCGCCTTGAGCCGCCGCAAACGCCTTGCAGTGATGGATGAAGACGGCGCCAACCCGATCTTCCTCACCAAGGGCGAATATCTGGTGCTCACCCCGCGCTTCAACCCTACCGCGCAGATGATCGCCTATATGTCCTATATCGCGGGCAAGCCGCGGGTCTATCTGTTCGATCTTGAGACAGGTCGCCAGCAGATGCTGGGCAATTTCCCCAACATGACCTTCAGCCCCCGCTTTTCGCCGGACGGCAACAAAGTTGTGATGACGCTCGAAAACGGCGGCAATTCAGACATATATCTTATGGACCTGCGCACCCGCTCGGTTGCGCGCCTGACCACTGACCCGTCGATCGATACCTCGCCGTCCTTTTCGCCGGATGGCCGCCAGATCACGTTTGAATCCGATCGCGGCGGCGCGCAGCAGATTTATGTGATGAACGCCGATGGTTCCAACCAGCGCCGGATCAGCTTTGGATCTGGCCGCAATGGCACGCCGGTCTGGAGCCCGCGCGGCGATCTCATTGCTTTCACAAAGCAATCTTCCGGCGCGTTCCGCATCGGGGTGATGGCGCCGGATGGTTCTGGCGAACGCATCATCACCGATGGCTGGCAGGATGAAGGCCCCACCTGGGCGCCCAATGGCCGGGTGCTGATGTTCACCCGGTCACAGCGCGGCGGGCGTGGCTCCTCCATCTGGTCGGTTGATGTGACAGGGCGAAACGAACGCCGTGTACAAACGCCAGGTGGTGCTTCCGATCCTGCATGGTCGCCCTTGATACATTGACGCAGATTCCATAGAGTTCCCCATCGTTTTTGCCTTGTTTTGGGGTCTTTTTTGGTCCTAAAGCGTTATTGCGAGTGGTGCGCGCACCTATTGTTCCTCTCGGCCCCCTGACGCACCCGGGGTGAGCCGTACGGAGTTCGAATTCCATGACGAAATTGTCGACGGGTCTTAAATTCGCGGCGGTTATTTCCGCCCTGCTCGTGGCGGGCTGCGCCTCGAAGAAAGAGGTCCCTCCGGCTGAAGTTCCGCCGCCGCCAGTTACCCAGCCTGCGCCTGCGCCGGTGTCCAGCATTGTGCCGGGCAGCGCCGAAGACCTGCGGGTCAATGTCGGTGACACGGTTCATTTTGACTATGACCAGTACAGCCTGAACGAAGACGACAAGGGCACTTTGCAGCGCCAGGCGACCTGGCTGCAAAAATACCCGACCGTCCGTTTCGTGGTTGAAGGCCATGCCGACGAACGCGGCACGCGCGAATACAACCTTGCGCTTGGTGCACGTCGCGCCAATGCCGTGAAGGAATATCTGGCGAGCCTCGGCGTCGCCTCTTCGCGCCTCGAAACAGTGTCCTATGGCAAGGAACGTCCGATCTGCACGCAGTCGGATGAATCCTGCTACGCCCAGAACCGTCGTGGCGTCTCCACGATCGCTGGCGCTGGCGCTGCATCGTAAGGTGCTTGCCTGAATAGGAGAGGGCGCCTTCTTCGCGGAAGGCGCCTTTTTCTTTTTCTTTTCAGCACAGCCTTAAAATCGGCTAAGTATTTGCGCCGAATACCGAACCGAGCAGACAGGTGTGTCCATGCGTGACCGCGTAAAATCTCTCTCCTTCGCCGCCAGCCTCGCGCTCGGCGCCGCCATCTGGATGGCCCCCGCGCTGGTTGCCCATCAGCAGGCCGCCGCCGGTGTGTTCGACAAGGATGAAGACATCAATGCCGATGCCCGCCGCCTCGGCAAAGACCTCTCCGAAGATGGCCGCCCTGCAAAGGGCACCCGCTTTGCAGGCCTTTTCGGCCAGTCCGACGAAGACAAGGCCGCCGCCGAAGCTGCCCGCCAACATGAAATCGCGCAGGATTCCAATATCCAGTCCCTGATGCAGCGCATGCAGGATCTGGAAAACACCGTCCGCCGCCTCACCGGCCAGAACGAAGCTCTGGGCTACAAGGTTGAAGAACTGCGCACCGCGCTCGACCGCTCGAAGCGGGATTTCGACTACCGGCTCTGTACCCTCTCAGCCCAGCAACTCGGCGCCTCCGATCAGGAAGGCGGCCTTAATTGCGGCGCCGTGGGCAATCAGCAAGGCAATCTGGCGCCGCTCCCGTCCGCCGCGCCCCCACAGCGTTACAGTTCGGCTGGCGATACCTCCCAGCAACTGGCCCCGCCGCCCGGCTCCCTTGGCACCCTCAGCGCCAGCGATGTGCGCGGCGGCCCCGCGACCAGCGCACCGCGCCAACTCGCCTCGACTGGCACGGCCAACAGCACCAGCACCAACGGGCAGTACAATGCGGCGATGACCCTTCTGGCCCGCGCCCGCTTCGATGAAGCGCGCAGCGCCTTTCGCAGCTTCGCCGACACCAATCCCGACGATACGCTGACCCCGCAGGCCGTCTATTGGGTCGGCGACATAGCCTATTTGCAGAAGAACTATCCCGATGCGGCGCGCGCCTTCGCCGAGCAGATCAAGAAATATCCGCAAAGCAGCCGCGCGCCCGATTCCATGCTCAGGCTCGGCCAGTCGCTGATCGCGATGGGCCAGAAGCAGGAAGGCTGCACCACCCTTGGCGCACTTAAAGCCAAATACCCCAAAGCCGCAGACACCCTCCTCGACAAGGCGCGTGAAGACCGCAAAGCCGCCGGTTGCCGCTGAGGCAACCCGGTTCGCCAGTTCCATGGCAGCGCTTGGCCCCCTTTGGCCCGGCGCAGTTGGTGTGTCCGGCGGTGGGGATTCCATCGCCTTAATGCATCTGCTGGCTGATTGGGCGCAGCATCAAAAATGCGCCGCGCCCGTGGTGCTGACCGTCGACCACGGCCTTGCCCCCGGATCGCGCCAACGCGCCCGCGCGGTGATCGAGGCGGCAACCGCCTTGGGGCTCACAGCAAAGGTCCTCACCTGGACCGGCGAAAAACCCTCCGCGGATGTGGAAGCCGCCGCCCGCCAGGCCCGCTATCGGCTGATGGGGAACTGGTGCCGCAAAAACGGCATCGCCGCACTTTATATTGCCCATACCGAAGACGATCAGGCCGAAACCTTCCTGCTGCGCCTGGCCCGTGGCAGCGGGCTCGATGGTCTGGCCGCCATGCGCGCCCGTGCCCCCTTTCCGCTGCCGGGATTTGAAAACATGGCGCTGCTGCGCCCCTTGCTGGGCATGACCCGCGCCGACCTGCGCCAGTCGCTGACCGCCCGGGGCCTCACCTGGCAGGAAGACCCGATGAATGACGATCCGCGTTTCGCGCGGGTCCGTTTGCGCAAGTTGCGCCCGGCGCTGGAAGAGGTTGGCTTAAGCGCCAGCCGGATCGCCGCGGCCGCCAAACACCTGTCCCGCGTCCGCGAGGTGCTCGATCAGGACACCGCGCGCCTTTTGGCCGATATCACCCGGCAGGAAGGTGCCCGCCTTCTGATCGATGGCGCAGCACTGAGAGCAGCCCCACGGGAACTTGGCCTCAGGGCATTGGCCGAATGTCTCAAGCGGGCAGGCCAACAGGTCTATCGCCCGCGCTTCGAGCAGCTTGAGGCCTTGTATGCTGCGCTCTCGAGCACCAAATTCAGCGGCAGAACATTGCATGGCTGCCGCCTCGGTCCGGCGCCGCGCAGGCAGGCGGTATTCGGGCCCGCGACATTGGTGCTGGACCCGGAAAAGAAACGGCTTAACCCCTAAGCGAACATGGCTTTTGCGTCAGTTGACCGCCTTGTTCCGTCAACCAGTTCTCTTAACGTCGTTGTACTGCCGTATTTGCCGCGCCATCATTTAATTCTTAACGTGGGTACGTCTGGCAACTGATCAGGGGAATTCCTATTTACCAGATACGCCCTAAACTGGGGTGACCGGGACTTAAGACCCAAGGTGGGGTTTCGGTTGGGGGATACGTCCCCGAAAGGATGACAGTGAATAATCTTCGCAATCTCGCCCTGTGGATATTGATCGCCCTGTTGCTGGTGGCGTTGTTCAATCTGTTCCAGGGCTCGAGTAGCCACCCGGCCAGCACGCCGATGAGCTTTTCCGAATTCTATCGTCAGGTCGATAATGGCGCGGTGAAGGATGTCACCATCCAGAGCGGCACGTTCAACGGTCACCTGTCGAACGGCCAGGCCTTCGTGACCTACGGCCCCAGCGATACCAATCTCATCGACAAGATGAACGCGCGGAAGGTGAACTACTCCTTCAAGCCCGATGACAACGGCATTTCGATTGTCGGCATCCTGATTCAGTCCCTGCCCATGATCATCCTCATCGGCGGCTGGATTTTCTTCATGCGCCAAATGCAATCCGGTGGCGGCAAGGCCATGGGCTTCGGCAAGAGCCGCGCCAAACTTCTCACCGAACGCACAGGCCGCGTGACCTTTGAAGATGTGGCGGGCGTCGATGAAGCCAAGGAAGAATTGAAGGAGATCGTCGACTTCCTGCGCGATCCGCAAAAATTCCAGCGCCTCGGCGGACGAATCCCCAAAGGTGTCTTGCTGGTCGGCCCACCGGGCACCGGCAAAACGCTGCTCGCGCGCTCCATCGCCGGTGAAGCCAATGTGCCGTTCTTCACGATCTCGGGCTCCGATTTCGTGGAAATGTTCGTCGGCGTCGGCGCCAGCCGCGTGCGCGACATGTTCGAACAGGCCAAGAAGAACGCCCCCTGCATCGTCTTCATCGACGAAATCGACGCCGTGGGCCGTCATCGCGGCGCAGGCCTTGGCGGCGGCAACGACGAACGCGAACAGACCCTCAACCAGTTGCTGGTGGAGATGGATGGGTTCGAGGCGAATGAAGGCGTCATCCTGATCGCCGCCACCAACCGTCCCGACGTGCTGGACCCTGCGCTGCTGCGTCCGGGCCGTTTCGACCGGCATGTCGTGGTGCCCAATCCCGATCTGGCGGGCCGCGAAAAAATCCTGCGCGTCCACATGCGCAAAGTGCCGCTGGCCCCTGACGTCGATCCGCGCATCATCGCACGCGGCACGCCTGGCTTCTCGGGCGCCGATCTTGCCAACCTCATCAATGAAGCCGCTTTGCTCGCCGCCCGCCGTGGCAAGCGCGTGGTGACCATGGGCGAATTGGAAGACGCCAAAGACAAGGTGATGATGGGCGCCGAACGCCGCTCCATGGTCATGTCCGACGAAGAGAAAAAGCTGACCGCCTATCACGAAGGCGGACACGCCCTCGTTGCGCTGCATGTCATCGGCTCTGACCCGATTCACAAAGCCACCATCATTCCGCGTGGCCGCGCGCTCGGCATGGTGATGCGTCTGCCCGAACGCGATCAGCTGTCGCTGACGCGCCAGAAGATGCTGGCTGATCTGTGCGTCGCCTTTGGTGGCCGTCTGGCCGAAGAACTGATCTTCGGGCACGACAAGGTCACCACCGGCGCCTCCAGTGACATTGAAATGGCCACCCGCATGGCACGCGCCATGGTCACCCGCTACGGCATGAGCGATGACCTCGGCCCCATCGCCTATGCGGAAAATCAGGAAGAAGTCTTCCTGGGCCATTCGGTGTCGCGCACCCAGAACATTTCGGAAGCCACGGCCCAGAAGATCGATTCCGAAATCCGCCGCATCATCGAAGAAACCTATCAGCACGCCCGCGCCATCCTGACGGAGCGGCTTGACGATCTGCATCTGATCGCCAAAGGGCTGCTGGAATATGAAACGCTGACGGGTGATGAAATTCTCGGCCTGACCAAGGGTATCCAGCCCGTGCGCAAGCCCTATGAAGAGCCGGAGCCGCAGCGTGGTCCTGGCCCCAGCGTGCCGCAAGCCGGGCGTTCGCGGGGGATCGGCCCGATCT
>DATJDE010000055.1:0-5063 GCA_035497595.1 Rhizomicrobium sp.
AGCCAGACTGTTTCTGACAGTTCTTACAATGACAGACGATCTGTCCGACTGGCTTTGCATTCAACGTGTAGTGCACACGGCCACAAAGGCATGAGCCGTTCATAGACGCTCCTCCAGGATTCGAAGCTTTTACAGTCCATGTGCAGCATGGCCATAACGGGTGGAGCTTGACAATTGCAGCTTTCCTAACAGTTATGCATTGACGCATGGCTGTGTGAGAAATGACGTCAAAACGCCTTCCGCCTATCAGTACGCTGCAGGCCTTCGATCTGGCGGCCCGTTTAGGCTCTTTCACCCGTGTCGCCCAGCGCCTGGGGCTCAGCCAATCGGCGGTAACCCGGCAGGTGGCGCTGCTGGAGGAGGACATCGGCGTCAAACTGTTCGAGCGTGGCCGCCGCGGCGTCACCCTTACACCTGAGGGGCAGCTTTATCGTGACGAGATCGCGCCGGCTTTTGAACAGTTGGAAGCGGCGGCCTCGCGGATGCGCGATCATGGCGCCGAAGATCTGCTGCGCCTGCGGGTCTATACGACCTTTGCCATGCAGTGGCTGATACCGCGGCTGCACGCATTCAAGCTCTGGGCGCCGACCATCCGCGTCTCGATCAATACCGATGTTGCGCCGATTGACTTTGATCGCGCGGCCATCGATGCCGCGATCCAGTTCGGGCCCGGCGATAGGGCGGGTGCGGTCGAGGAGGTTCTGATCGCCGATGAAATCGAACCCGTGTGCAGTCCGAAACTGTTCACCGGCCCTGAAGGCACAGCCGACCTCGATGCATTGTTGCGGCTGCCTGTCCTTCATGCGCGCTATCGCCGCAATGATTGGCTGGATTGGGTGATCGCGCAGGGGACAACAGAGATGTTGCCCGCGGCGCAGTTGGAACTTCCCAGTTCCATACTGGCCTATAAGGCTGCCGAATGCGGGCTGGGTATCGCGATGGGGCAGATTCCATTGTTGCAGGCCGAATTTGCGCAAGGGCTATTGGTGCGGCCGTTCCAGCGCCCGTTGCGACGGTCGATGGCCTATTACCTGCTTACCTCGTCACGGCGCGATCCGCCGCTGCGCGTGCGCACCTTCCGCGCCTGGCTGCGCCACGAGTTGAAGTCCGATAGCGGCAGGCAGAAGACGAAATAAGCTTCGAAGCCCGCAAATCCGCTCTATCGGCCCCCTTGGGCGTGCGATATGCACTAGGGACGATCAGTCTATAGGAAGGAAAAAACCATAGCCATGCAGATTGGCACGCAACAACTTGCAGGCTTTGTCGCGCGCGGGGAAATTTCGGGCCTGGTCGCTCTTACCTTCCGCCACGGCGAACTCGTGCAGGAAATCACACTCGGTGCGCGCGATCTCGAAGCCGGCGCGCCGATGGAACGCGATACCATTTTTCGCATCGCCTCCATGACCAAGCCGATCACCAGCGTGGCCGTGATAATGCTGGTGGAAGAGGGCAAGCTGCGGCTGGACGATCCTGTCGGCAAATGGATTCCGGAACTCGCCAATCCGAAAGTGCTGCGTGATCCCAAAGGCCGAACCAGCGACACGGTTCCCGCAAGCCGCGCTATCACCGTCGAGGATCTGATGACCCACAGATCGGGCATCACTTACGGCTTCCTGTCGGAGGGGCCGCTTGCCGAGGCGATGGGTGAAATCCTGGGCGATGGGCTCGACAACGAAAAATCTCCCGATGAATGGCTTGCCGCGTTGGGCGCGCTGCCTCTGGTCAGCCAGCCCGGCGAAAAAATGACCTATGGCCATTCCACCGACGTGCTGGGTTTCCTTCTCGCCCGCATCGAAAGTAAGCCTTTTGCGCAAGTGCTGCAGGACCGCATTCTCGGTCCATTGAAAATGCGCGACACGACTTTCCACGTCGGGCCGGGCCAACGCGATCGCCTGGCAAAAATGTACCGCTATGATGAGGCGCGCGGCGCGTTATCCGAAGTGGCCATGCCGAGCTATGAAAAACACCTGTCCTACACGTCCGGCGGCGGCGGCCTTATCTCCACCGCGGGCGATTATCTCACCTTTGCGCGCATGTTGCTCAACAAGGGCAGCATCGATGGCGTGCAGTTGCTGAAGCGGGAGACGGTTGCCGATATGTGCAGCAACAGGCTCACCCCCGATCAGCGCAAAGGAACGCTTGCAGGTGCGCCGATCTGGAGAGGCATGGGCTTCGGCCTTGGGCTTGCCGTGGTGGATGACCCAAGGCGCAATCTGCAAGGCTGTGGCCGTGCTGGCGCCTTCGGCTGGCCCGGCATTTACGGCACCTGGTGGCAGGTCGATCCCGCCGAAGATCTGGTGACGATTTTTCTCAGCCAGCACATGTTGCCGCTCTCCGCCGGCGGGCAGGCGGTGACGGCGGATGCACGGGGCCTTGCCGGGCGCATGGCGCTTTCGGCCTATCAAAAGGCCGTTTACGCAACGCTCTAAAACAAAAGAACGGCCGCGGAAAACGGGGCCGTTCTTTCTACCGCTGATACGGTCAGCAATTATGCGCTTGCTGAGCCAGCCTCGGCAAGCAGGGCGCTGATCTCATCCGCGCTCGGATTTTCGCCGTCCTCCGCAACGATCGCGAGCGCGCCGCCGATGGCTATCATATCGTCCGGCTGCACAATGGTCGCCACGATCCGCCCCTCGCGGGCAGCTTCAACGGCAAGCGTCGCCTTGTCGGTTTCGATTTCGTAAATCTCATCGCCGACCGCGAAGGTTTCGTTTTTGCCCTTGAGCCAGTTGACGAACAGACCCTGTTCCATCGTCTGGCCGAGTTGTTTGAGACGCAAGATATACATGGCTCTTCCTTAGTTGACGGGTTCCAGCATCGTGCGCACAGCAGCCACGATATCCACCACCTTTGGAACGATGAGTTTTTCAAGCCGAATGCTTTGGGGCACCGGCACGTCGGGCGCGCCGACGCGCATGACCGGAGCTTTAAGATGCCGGAAGGCGCGCTGCGTGACCTCCGCAACGATTTCGCCGCCAGGCCCGCCGCGCACGGCCGCTTCATGGGCAACGACAAGACGTCCGGTCTTGCGGACGGACTCAATCACCCGGTCGAAATCAAACGGGCGGATGCCGCGCGGATCGATCACCTCGGCCTCAATACCATCGGCGGATAGTTCAGTGGCGGCCTGCAGTGCCTTATGCAGCATCGCCGACCAGGCAACGATAGTCAGATCGCGGCCCTGGCGCACCACATTGGCCTGACCGATGGGGACAAGGTGATCGCCATCGGGGATCTCGCCGCGCAAGGTGCTGAGACCTTTATGGGGCAGAAACAGAACCGGGTCGTTGCTGCGGATCGCGCTTTTCAGCAGGCCCTTGGCATCGGCTGGCGTTGCCGGTGTTACCACATGAAGGCCGGGGCAGCCCCAGAACATCCCTTCGGGGCATTGCGAATGTTCTGCGCCGACACCGCCAACCGCGCCTTCCGGCGCGAGGATGGTGAGCGGCACGTTGAAACGTCCGCCATGCATGTAGCGCCACTTCGCGGCACGGTTCCAGATCTCGTCCATCGCAACCGACACGAAATCGGCATATTGCAGCTCGACCACAGGCCGGCGCCCGGCAAGGGCCGCGCCCACACCGGCACCGACGATCAAGGTTTCGGAAATCGGCGTATCGAAGACGCGCTTCTTGCCAAAGCGTTCCTGAAGGCCGCGGGAGAGGCCGTAAATGCCGCCCATGGCGCCCACATCTTCGCCCATCATGAACACGGTCTCGTCGCGCTCAAGCTCTTCGGCCAGCGCGTCGCGGATCGCGTTGTTATATTTGACGACGCTGCTGCTCACTGTCCCTGCTCCTCGGAATAAACATATTGGAAGATGCGCTCGGGCGGCGCAGGCGTGCCGGCCAGCGCCTTGTCCGCTGCCGTGTCCACTTCGGCGGCAAGCCGCTTGCGGATATCGGAAAACAGCTCCGCATCCGCGGCGGCATCGGCCAGCAGACGCTGTTCCATGAGGGTGATTGGGTCCTGCTCTCGGCGCAAAGCCTCGATCGTTTCCTTGGTGCGATAACGTTGCGGATCGCCTTCGTAATGGCCGCGCAAGCGATGGGTAATCGCTTCAATCAGTGTCGGGCCTTCGCCCGCACGGGCGCGGGCAACCGCAGTACTGACCGCATCATAGACCGCAACAGGATCCTGCCCATCAACGACGACGCCGGGCATGTTGTAGCCGATGGCACGGTCCGCGATGCGCTCAGGCGCGGTTGTCTCCGCATAGGAACATGAAACCGCCCAGCCATTGTTCTCACACAGCCAGACGACCGGCAGTTTCCACACGCCAGCCGCATTGGCCGCTTCATGAAAGGTGCCGCGATTCGAAGTGCCGTCGCCGAACATGCACAGGGCAACCTGATCGCTGCCGCGTTGCTGCGCGGCAAGGGCTGCACCGGCGGCCAGCGCAAAAGTGCCCCCCACCCCGCCCGCCTGGCCCAGAAGCCCAAGCTCCGGCGACGCCATGTGAATGGTTCCGGCGCCAAGCCCGCGTGTCGGCCCTTCCAGATGGCACAGGAAGTCGGCATACATCTGGTCCATCGGCAGGCCACGCGCGATCTGATAGCCGCAGCCGCGATGGCCATAGAGCAGATAATCCTTCGGCCCCAGTGCAGCGATGGCGCCAACCTGCACGCCTTCCTGTCCTCGGCCCGGATGGTAATAGCCCGCGATCTGCCCTTCTTCGATCATGCGCAGGAGCCGCTGTTCCCACAGCATGCACCGCACCATCATTTCGTAGAATTCGAGCCTGCGGTCGTTGCTGGCAGTACCCACATGTTCCTCCCGAATGTTCTGCCGCACAGCGGGGCTGCCTCGGTTGTCCGCAGCTTTTTCCGGTGTGCCAGAACGGCTTGATATCGACATTTATCAAACACTAGTTGATTATATTGTCAACGGACGCGCACAAGTGCGCCCGCGGGCAGGGCTAGAGAGTCTGCCATATAACCTCAATATTCTCGCGAGATATTGGCTCATCTGACCTCGCGAGACCCTCCTGTTATCCCGGCGGCGCGGGCGCCGGTTCATGCCCGGTACAGTAGATTTTATCAAACAATGTTTGACATTAGCCA
>DATJDE010000056.1:0-2712 GCA_035497595.1 Rhizomicrobium sp.
TGATCGCGATGGGGACATTCTGGATGTTTTCTTCCATCTTTTGAGCGGTCACGGTGATCGTTTCCACCGTTGTCTGGATAAGCGGGCGATCTGCCTGTGCCAGGCGAATTGGAAAGACTTCGGCGGAGGAATCTTTCTGCGTGATCCCCAGCGCGCCGGAGGATTGGCGATAGACGCCGAAGCCTGTGCCTTTGAGGATGCGGCTGAGGGCTTCATCGGGCGCGATGTCGCCGCGCACGCCTGCGGTTTTCACATTTTTGACGGCGTTGGAGGACACCACCAGATCGACGCCGGCCTGGCGGGCATAGGTATCCAGTGCGGATTTCAGGTCGCCTGCGGGCACGTTGAAATCTGTGGCGGAGGCGTTACCCGCGAGAAGTGCGGTGCAGGCGCCGGTCAGGAACAGCGATTTCAGGACTTTGGTGTGCTTCATATTTTCCCCCTATTGATGCGGTGATGCGGTTACGGCGCGATGGTGATTTTGCCGTTGCTGTGTTTGATGGTGAGTTTGAGGACGTGCTGGGCAACCTCTGCGAAGGCTGAGACGTTGCTGGCGCGGAAGGTGCCGTCGATGGTGAGGGCGGCGGTTTGCGGATTTTCGATCACCACTTTTACGCGGTTGTAGCGGTTGAAGGCTTCTGCTGCTTCGCCCAGCGTGGTGGCGTTGAAGACCAGTTGACCGGTGCGCCAGGCAAGTTCGTTTTCAATTTTCCGCACGGGCGCTTTGCGCACCGAGAGCGTGGCATCGGTGGCCACCGCGACATCGCCGGGGGTGAGGATGGCGCTGTGGGTGCGGTTGTTTTCATCCGGCGTGTCGATACGGGCGCGGCCTTCGAGCAAAGAAACATCGACCCGCTTTGCGCTTTCGCGGATGACGAATTTGGTGCCCAGATCGGTGACGCGGTGTTTGCCGATATCGACGATGAAGGGGCGGGCTGCATCGTGCTTGATGTCGAAGAAGGCTTCGCCGCGGTCCAGCCAGACGCGGCGCTGGCCCGCGGTTTGTGCGACGCGCAAGGTTGTGTCGGTGTTGAGTTCGATGCGGGAGCCATCGCTCAGGGTGAGGATTTTCCGGTCGCCGACGGCGGTGGCATAGGTGGTTTGATCGGGCGTCAGCGCAGAGTGGGCGGCGACGAGCATGAGCGCGATGACGGCCACTGCCGCGACGGCTTTTGTAGCGCGCGGCAGGAGACCGGGGCGCGGGGGGGGGGTGGGGCGGTGCGGTTTGAGGGCTGCGAGGCGCTGGGTGCTGGCCCAGGCGGCATCCATCCGCCAATAGGCGATGGTGTGTTCCAGCGATTGGGCGAGCCAGGTGTCGAGTTCGCTTTGGCGCGCGTCTGTCCAGTCTGCCGTGTGTGCGCGCGCGACGACCCAAGTGGCGGCGGCGCGCTTGATTTCATGTGCGGTGGGTTTGGCTTTAGTCATGGGCGCCTGCGCAAATCGAAAGGTTCGGCGAACAGAAGTTCGGCCAGATCGAACAGGCCTTCGGCCAGATAGTCCTTCACGGTTTCTTCGCCGACGCCCATGCGGGTGGCGATTTCGCGGCGGGTGAGGCCTTCGACCTGTTTGAGATAGACCGCCTGGCGGCGGCGCGGCGGCAGCCGATCGAGCGCTGCCTGCACGCGGCGCAGCTCATCACGCGCCAGGGCTGTGCGTTCGGGGCCGGGATCGTCTGCGGCCATGTTTAGCGCATCGAGATCGGCCACCGCTTCGATGGGGACGACCTGTTCTTTGCGGACGCGGTCTATCAGCGTGTTGCGGGCGGTGGTGAAAACGAAGGCGCGCGGATGCTGGGGGCGTTCGCGGGCGGCGGCTTCGCACACTTTTATATAGATGTCGTGGAGGAGATCCTCCACGTCGGCCCGGATGCGCCAGTTGTGTTGCAGATATTGCACCAGTGCCGCCTCCAGGGGCAGGACTTCGCGGACAAACCAATCGCGCAGGCCCGGCGCAGTCATCGCCGTGCTGAAGGGACGCCCTTCACGATTGTTATCCCCCGTCGCCATCTGTTCCCCGCTCCCGGACCCGCCGGAATGGCTGGGCTTTGAGCCTATACTGGTTCAGACGGGGCTGACGGGCTGAATGGGGGGGCGCGTGGGTGCAAAAAAGGCGGCGGAGGGTTCCGCCGCCTTTTGGAGGGTGCCGGGTTTGACTGCTGTTAGAGACCGACCGCTATTTTGGCGTAGGGGCCGTGGAAGACCGTGGTTTCGTTTTTGCGACGGTCGAAGCCACCATCCATCGCGCCGAAGAAGAAATCTGCGCGATAGCCAAGGGCGATTTTGGCATTGGGGAAATTCAGCGACAGGCCCGCGGAGCCGCCCAGATTGGGCACTACGACAGAGCGCGTGCGGGCGGTGCTGTTCCCGTCATGCTGGGACGAGAGCACATTATATTTGGTGATGGCCGTTTGCGAAAACTGGGTGACATTGGTTTCGTGGCTGGCCTTCACTTTTTGTCGCCCGAACAGCAGCGCGGCATTCACCGCCCAATCGAAACCCAATTGCGCCTGATCCGCATGGCCTGCCAATGGGGTTGAACCTTCCCAACTGAGGCTGGGGCCGATGCCGTGGAAATTGCGCTGGGACTCGGCTGCGGCCTGAAAAACGTGCGGGTGATATTTGAAGATTCCGAACGCTGCATTGGCTGTGTCGATATCGCCAAGTTCGGGGCGGGATTTCAGTGTGATATTTGATTTGGTGGAGAACTGCGCGA
>DATJDE010000057.1:0-2944 GCA_035497595.1 Rhizomicrobium sp.
TGTGGCGCGAGAGGCTGGGCTGCGCGGAATCGGCAATCTGAAAACGCGGCAGGGCATGGTAGAGCGGCTGCTGTTTGCCGATGAGAGTTTCGATTTTGTCGCCACGCGCTATAGCGCCCATCACTGGCAGGATATACGCAGCGCATTGGCCGAGGCGCGGCGGGTGCTGAAAAAGGGCGCCCCTGCAATGTTCATGGATGCGTTTGCACCGGACAATCCGCTGCTCGACACATTTCTCCAGACCATCGAGATGTTGCGCGATCCGAGCCATGTGCGCGATTACGCACTGGCCGAATGGGCCGACATGCTGCGCGAGGCGGGGTTTGAGCCCGCACCTGCCATCGCGCGCAAGGTACGGCTTGAGTTTGCGAGCTGGATTGCGCGGATGCAGACCAAGCCGGTTTATGCCGAGGCCATTCGCGCGTTGCAGGTCGATATGGCGCAAGAGGTGGTGAGCTATTTTGCCATTGAGGCGGATGGCAGCTTTATGTTGGACAGTATGAGCATTGGGGCGGTGGCGGTTTAAGGTGCGTTATTTGAGATAGCGGCCCCCACCCGAAGCGCGTTGCGCTACGACCTCCCCACAAGGGGGAGGTAGAGATCAGTCGTTTTCGTTCTTGTGTTTGCTGTGCGCGGTGACGCGGGTGAGCACTTTTTCTGCTGCGCGCTTCATGGTTGCGGTGGTGCCGCCATTCTCGAAATCTGTTTTGATGACTGTTTCCAGCCGGGCGATCACCGCGTCGATGCTATATGTCTGCGGCGGGTTGGCGGGGTCGTCGTACAGAGCGTTGTAGAGGCCGATGCGCTCTTCCACATGGTGCGCCCAGGCGAGGGTTTTGTAGAGCAGGGCTTCGTCGCGCCGGTTCTTGAACAGAATGTCGATGGCGCCCGCAAACAGGCAGACCGGCATCAGCAGAAAATTGTGAATGTTGCCGATCAGCAGTTTAAGCTGAAGCACGCCGAGCGCGCGCAGAATTCGCCAGCGCGGATAGGGGCGGGGCGCCGGGTAATGCGGGTCCACTGTCGGCGAGCCGCTCATCGCGCTAGTGTTCTCCTGCCTCAGCCGATTTTCAAGGGATGGTCACGTGACACGCAGCCTCGTCCGCTTTGCCGCATCTTGTCTGGTTGCTGTGGTGGTAGGGGGCGCAGGTTCCACGCCGCGCTCCAGCACCGGGGCAAGCCCGCAACTGCCTGCGCCCGAATCCGCGCTCATTCCGGCGCTGAATTTTTCGAGCCATGAAGCCTGGCCCAAGGGTAATACGCCAGTGGCGCCCAAGGGGTTCACAATCAGCCGCTATGCCAGCCTCGATCATCCGCGCTGGATGTATGTGTTGCCCAATGGCGATGTGCTGGTCTCTCAAGCCCGCACCATTCGCAAAGCGGATGAAACGCTGCGCGACAGGTTTGAAGTTTTTCTCCAGCGCAAGACCAATGTGGTGGGCCAAAGCCCGAACCGGATCACCCTTTTGCGCGACAGCAACAAGGACGGCGTTGTCGATCAGACGTTCGATTTTCTGTCTGTCGGGCTGGACCGGCCCTTTGGCATGTTGCTGCTGAACGGGCGCTTTTATGTTGCCGATACCGGATCGGTGCGCGTCTATCCCTATCGCGAAGGGCAGACTGCAATTACCGCCGCGGGCAAAAAGATTCTCGATCTGCCGGTGGGTGGCTACAACAATCACTGGACGCGCAATCTGCTCGCGCGCGCCGATGGCAAAAAGATTTATGTGACGGTGGGCTCCGGCAGCAATGCGGGCGAGCATGGGGTGGAGAATGAGAAACACCGCGCCAATGTTCTGGAGATCAACCCGGATGGTACGGGCTTGCGGATTTTTGCTTCCGGTATCCGCAACCCCAATGGGCTGGCTTACGAACCGCAAACCGGCGCGTTGTGGACGGTGGTGAATGAGCGCGATTTTCTGGGGCCTGATCTGGTGCCCGATTATCTGACGCGGGTGCGCGATGGGGATTTTTATGGTTGGCCCTGGGCCTATTGGGGCAAGCATGCCGATGCGCAGGTAACGCCTGCGCGCGCTGATCTCGTCGCCAAATCTCTCACGCCGGATTATGCGCTGGGGGCGCATGTGGCAGCGTTGGGGCTTGCCTTTTATACCGGCGATGCGTTTGCCGCGCGTTACCAGGGCGGCGCGTTTATTGGCGAGCATGGCTCGTGGAATCGCACGCCTGCGGTTGGCTACAAGGTGGCGTTCGTGCCGTTTAAAAACGGAATGCCGAGCGGCCCGCCGGAGGATTTTTTGACGGGGTTCACGCCGAAGGACGGCGTGTCTTACGGGCGGCCTGTGGGCGTTGTTATGGCGCCGGATGGGGCGTTGTTGGTGGCGGATGATACGGGCGGGGTGATCTGGCGGGTGGGGGTGAAGAAGCCTTAGCTGGTTGAGACGGATGGCTCGCTGGAGACCCCTCTCCGAAATTTGAAAACGCAAATTTCGATGTCGGCACGCTGGCGCTACCTCCGCCCTCAAGGGGAGGGTGGAGGCCTACCTGCACCAATTGCGGCGGTAGCCTTGCCAGTGTTCGGCGAGGCCTTCGGAGACGAGGGTTTGGCCCAGGGATGTTCCGTTGCGTTCTATGAGGCGCAAGGCACGGCCGTATTTGTCATGATCGCGGTCGCCGGTTTTGACGACGTTGAAGGGGCCTTCGTTTAGCAGCGTGATCAGGCGGTCTGTGGCGCGCTTGCCTAAAGCTGCTTCGGCGGCGCATTGCGGTTCGCTGGTTTCGGGGGCGTTGATGTCGGCGATGCGGATTTTTTGGCCCGCGAACCAGACCGTATCGCCATCGATCACGCAGTTGGTGCGCGGCCAGCCATGGCAGAGCGGCATGGCGATTTGGCTGGTGGCCACGACTTCGCGGCCCGGATCGGTGATCTGGCGCACGGTTTCGGAAGGCACGCCGGACCACAGCGCCGCGATGACGGCGAGCCCAA
>DATJDE010000058.1:0-1599 GCA_035497595.1 Rhizomicrobium sp.
TCGCCGATATGGCAGCACGGCTGGATGGCATAGACCTCAGCCCCGCCATGGTCGCAAAATCCCGCGCCCGCGCCATCTACACCGATGTCCGCGTAGCCGATGTCGAAACCGCGCGCCCCGAACACACAGGCGTCTACAGCCTCGTCATCGCCGCCGATACGCTGGTCTATCTGGGCGATCTCGACCCCGTCTTCGCCATGGCGGCCAACGCCCTGCAACCCGGCGGCACATTCCTGTTCACGGTCGAGAAGGCGCAAGAGGATTTCGAGCTCGGTCCCAAACGCCGCTGGCGTCACTCAGAATCTTACCTGCGCACAGCCGCCGCCCGCCACGGTTTCACCATCGCAGGCCTGCTGGACGCCAGCCCCCGCACCGAAGCAGGCACCCCCGTCGAAGGTCTGGCCGTCGCCCTGCAAAAGCCGGCCTAACTATCCATCTGCCCCCCACGTCATGGCCCGCCTAGTGCGGGCCACCCAGGTAACGCGAACCCCGTTCTACCCAGGTTAAGCGCGGGTCCCTGTTTGGCAGAAAAGGTGGCCTAATTGTCATTCCCGCCAAAGCGGGCAGGGCGTACTCTCCCCTCATGCGCACCCATCGCCCCCGTTCCATCGTGCTGTTCGCCTTCGAAGGCGCCAACGTCCTCGACATCACCGGCCCGCTCCAGCTTTTCAGCGCCGTCAACGACGAGCTGCCGAAAGATCGCCCCGGCTACACCCTCACCCTGGCCGCCCGCAGCAGCGGCCCCTTCACAACGTCATCCGGCCTCAAGCTCGTCGCCGATGCGCCCTATGCCAAACCCGCCAAAATCGACACGCTGATTATCTCAGGCGGGGAGGGGACAAGAGCCGCGCTGCAAGACAAAATCCTCCTCGCCGCCATCGCCAAACACGCACCCACCGCCCGCCGCATCGCCTCGGTCTGCACCGGCGCGTTCCTGCTGGCGGCAGCAGGTCTGTTAAAAAACAAACGCGCCACAACCCACTGGTCCGCCGCGGCCCAACTCGCCAAACATTTCCCCGACACAAAGGTCGAGCCCGACGCGATCTTCATCCAGCACGGCAAAATCTGGACCTCCGCAGGCGTCACCGCAGGCATGGATCTGGCGCTCGCTTTGATCCGCGCCGATTTCGGCGATGACATGGCGCTCACCATCGCACGCCGCCATGTGCTGTTCATGATGCGCCCGGGCGGCCAGTCGCAATTCAGCGGCCATCTCGCCCCCGAAGCGTGGCCGCAAACCCGCCTCGCGCCGCTCTTGCGCTGGATACCCGAAAACATCTCCGCCGATCTCGATATCGCCGCACTCGCCGCCCGCGCAAACATGAGCGAGCGCACATTCGCCCGCCTCTTCGCGCGCGAAACCGGCCACACACCGGCCCACTATGTCGAACAGGTGCGGCTCGATTGCGCCCGTCGCCTGCTCACCGGCTCGGCGCAGCCCATTGCAGCGGTTGCCGCCCGCAGCGGCTTCGGCAGCGAAGAACGCATGCGCCGGGTTTTCCAGCGCCACCTCAAAATCAGCCCAAGCGATTTTCGCATGCGCTTTTGCACACCGGGAGAACAGCCATGACCATCCGCATCGGTATCGTCGCCTTTGAA
>DATJDE010000059.1:0-2656 GCA_035497595.1 Rhizomicrobium sp.
CAGGATTACAACCGCTTCAATACCTCGCCGGGCGTGTTCAACACGAATAATGGCGTAGGCGTCAGTGGTGGCCCAACCGTCAATGGCGTCAAGAACTATCTGGTCAGTCCAGATGGCGTGTTCTGCGATCCGCAATTGGGGTGCAGCGACCGGTTGCTGGCGATGGACATGGTGATCGCCAAATCCTGGCAGGCAAGTCAAGAGTTCAGAATCACCTCGAATTTTAGCGGGCGATTCAATTTCAGCCTCGGCGGCAATTTCATGCACTATGAAACCGCAGAGAATTATTACGTCTTCATCAACTCGCTCACGGCCTTCGCCTGGGCGCAAGGCGGCAATAGTGGCAGCGGACAGACGGCCCGCCCGGGCTGGCAGCCCGGCGTGTCAGATAACAGCCAATGTCTGGGCCGCTATGGCGGTTTCAACTATCGTGACCCGACCGATGGCGGCGGCACGCCAAACCTCAATGCCTGCACCTATATCGATCCCAACCCGGTCACCAGCCTTAATAACAACGGGCACAACTATTTTCTTAGCCAGAATCCCTACACACTGAATTCCTTCGCGGCCTTCGGCGAGTCCTACTTCAATATTCTGCCTGACCTGAAAGCCACGTTGGGCTTGCGCTATACCGAAGACCGCAAACATTTCACCATGATCAATAGCGAGTTGCTCGCCCAGGGCTGGGGCTATCCATCGTCCGGCGTGATCAATCAGCAATGGGGCCAGTTCAGCGGCCGTGCAGGTTTGAACTGGACGCCGGAACTGAATTTCACCGATCAAACACTGGTCTACGGCACATATGCGCATGGCTACAAAGCGGGTGGTGCAAACCCTCCGGGGGCCGTGCTGCTGATTTATGGAGGTCAGGGCAACAATCCAAATCCCATCCACCCGCTCTCATTCAAGCCGGAATTCATCGACTCCTTTGAACTGGGGACGAAAAATTCATTGCTCGATGGCGGGCTGACGCTGAACGCCAACGTCTTCTATTTCAACTATCAGGGTTACCAGATTTCCGAAATCGTCGATCGGTCTGCCATCAACCGCAACTTCAACGCCAATGTGAAAGGTGCGGAAGTTGAAGCGACCTGGGAACCGCTTCCCGGCCTGCGTTTCAATATGTCCGGCGGTTATGAAGATGCGCGCGTTGCCAGAGGCAGCAAAGGTATCGACCTGATGGATCGCACGGCGGGCGATCCAAATTACATGGTGATGAAACCTTTCGCGACACAGGCTTCAAACTGCATCTTCCCGATCGATGAGATCGCCTGGTTCATAAAGAGAAGTGGACCTACCGGCGGTGCGCAAGGCAATCCGGCTGTTCTGGCTTGCGGTGTCGCTTATGTTGACGGAAACGATCCCATGACGGGTAAGCCCTATAAGGCTAATCCTGGTGGTGTTGACGCTTTCTTTCAGGCTCCCGTCGATCCAGATTATCCGGGTTTTAATCCAGCCACCGTTCCCAACAATGGCCAGGGTATCTACAAAGATCTCGGCCATCACATGCTGCCTAACGCGCCGCCCTTCACCTTTTCGGCGGGCGCCCAATATTCCATGCCGATTACAGCAGATTGGGCAGGCACCTTGCGCGGAGATTTTTATTGGCAGGATGATAGCTGGGCGCGTGTCTTCAACACCGAATATGACCGCATCCGTGGCTATTCCAATCTCAACATCTCCCTGATCCTCACCAGCCAAAATGGCTGGCAGGTCATGGGTTTTGCCAAGAACGTGTTCAACACCACGGCGATTACCGGCGCCTTCCTCAACAGCGATGACAGCGGTCTCACCACCAACGTCTTCCTCACCGACCCACGCTTGATCGGCGTGCGTGTCACCAAAAACTGGTGAGCGCCATGACAACAAAAACAGCAATCGCCAAAGCACATATTCGGGGGAAGGTCTAATGAGCGAACTTATTGATACGCGCAACACCGCTGGGCACGCCCGCGGGCAGTTGCTGGCCACGGCATCGGCGCTCGCATTGTTGGCCAGTATCTGCGCAACGCAAGGCGCGCATGCGGATGAAGGGGCGGATCGTCCGACCGTCTGGATCGAGCTTGGCGGCAATCTGGAGCGTGTGGATGGCGGGCAGGAAGCTTTTGCCCCTGCCTTCGTCCTCAAACATCTGAACGCACCTTATAATGTGATCTCGCCCCTGTCGGCGCAGAAACTGCCCCGTTACAGCTTTGGGGGCGGCGCAAAGTTCACCTTTGAACCTGCGGGCACCGATTGGTTGTTCACCGCGGCCTTGCGCTATGGCCGTTCCAATTCCAACAAACATCTGCATCAGCAGACCATGACGGTTCTGGTGCAGAAAACCGCCAAATATAATGACCCCGTCTGGGGCGATAAGGATGCGCGCAGAACCCGCAAAGTCCGCCGCTTCAACGATCTCGAAGCCAAGCACAGCCAATCTCATGCCGTGCTCGACTTCATGGCCGGCAAGGATGTGGGGCTGGGCAGGCTGGGCACTTCCGCGCTCTTCCTGGGCGTGCGGTTTGCGCAATTCCAGTCCAAATCCAATATCGGGTTCAAATCCTTCCCCGATCCGCGCTACTCAACCATCGCCTACCTCAACGATCCGGGCGCGCGTCATCATTCCTACTTTGGCCAGCAAAGCGCCGAGCGCAATTTCCGTGGGCTAGGCCCC
>DATJDE010000060.1:0-3221 GCA_035497595.1 Rhizomicrobium sp.
GACGATCCAACTGTGGTCATAAGGTCCAACGCCGGTATTGGTGACGGTTGAGGTCGATGTGTCGGTCTTGACGGTCCGCGTCCACGTGCAGGTGGTGACACCTCTCTTGGTGTTGCAGTCTTTGTTGCCATCCGACTGGGAAGGCGTGCCGACAACAGGATCGCCGACCGTTACGCTGTCGCCGGAATAGCCCGATTGCGTGGCGGTCGACGTGGCTGTACTCGGCGAACTGGTGGACGAGGATTGCGGTGTGCAGCTGATGGTCCCCGAGCCCACCTGTGTGCAGGCGGATTTATCCGTCTGGGTCGTCGTACGTTTGCTGGTGCTCACAAATGTTCTGGTGGGCACGCTGTCATAGCAGCCGTTCCAGTAATGGCCGGCGCGGGCAAAGCCGCCATTCGAGGGCTTGTTGTAATTCCCATTATCGACACCGGGGCAAATCAAGCCGCTCGCAGGCACTTTGGAGACTTTCGTGGCGGCCGAACTGTCGCCGAGGTCGCTGGAGGAATTGCTCATGCAGTAATAGCCATAAGGGCTTTTGCGATTGTTGCTGCTATCGGTGAAAGGACAATTCGAGCCAGGGCCGACGGAGCCTGCGATCGTGACATTCGGGGGCGCACTCTCCCAATCGGTCCAATCGATCCAGTCTGCACCGGCATAACTTGTACCCACCGTCACGTCCTTGCTGAACGGCACAATGGAAACCAGCACATCGCCATTATTGGCAGCGGCATCCTTCAACATGTTGAGCAAATTGTGGGTGGCTTGTTGCAGCGCGTAAATTTTGGTGGTGTCTGCCGGATTGGGGCAGGGGAAGCTCGCATTACTGGGCGGCCCGCACATCGAGCCGGTGTTATCCAGCACCAACGAGACCCACAATTTGGTCTGCCCCCAGGTGATCTGGGAGTTGGCCGCCACCCCCATCGTGTCCAGCCCGACGACCCGCATCAAGGTTGTCGGCATCTCGACGCTGGTGGACAGGGTGATGGTCTGCGCGCCATCGGGCCGGTTGACGACGACCTTTGCGGGCTGGCCATAAACATGGGCGTCAGCGGTATAGTTCTGCATAAAATACTGGTTGGCGAGCGCCGTCATTTCGTCTTGGGTCATGCCCGGCTTGCTGCCGATGGCAAGGCCCGCCGCGTCGAGGGCGGCGCCCATGCGGGCGCGTGTGATCATGGCGCGCGACATGTCGAGCCCGACGCCTGCGGCCACGCAGATCGGGATCAGCGATAGCCCGAAGATCATCGCGATATTACCGCGAACAGCCTTGGGAAAGGCGCGTATGCGAAGGCCCGCCAACCGCAACATGATGACGACACCCATCCCCAGCTCCAACATTCACACTACGCGCGTATTATCTGCGACGGAGATGAAGATTCGCTTTCTTTCAAAGTGGTTGGTTATCGGCTTGTTACAGCAGACCATTAAACTGGCGCGGAAATAAACTTTGATGAACAAAACATTTCCACGTTGACGAAATTTCGCCTCAAGTATGAATCGCCTTGCGGTGCTCATAAGATAATTTTCATCACAGTTCGGCCTTTCGCTTCATAAAGAGCCTGATTGCGCGGTAGAAACCTCGCTCTAACAGGGCGCAGGCCGCGAAAAACGCGATGATGGTGCTGGGTGTATACGCCGCTCGACTGAACCGCATGCGTCTGCGGATGCGGAGAGATTCGCGCAGCGGTTCAGCGGCGATCGAATTCGCCATGGTCGCGCCGATCTTTTTCCTGTTCCTGTTCGGCCTGATCGAAACCGGTGTGCTGTTCTTCGCCCAGGCGACCTTGAGCAACGCCATTGAAGATGCCGCACGCCAGGTGCGCACCGGGCAGCAAAAGGGCACGCTGAGCGCAGAAACCGTGCGGGCGATGGTCTGCGCCGGCTTTGCATCGTCCGATCCGGAACATCCGCCCGCGAGCGGCGCGCGTACCGGGTTGATGAGTTGGGAAACCTGCACCAAGACGTTGCAGGTCGACATGCGCGTCTTCAGCGGCTTTTCCGGAGCGAGCTATCCCAACGTCATCAAAAGCGATGGCGCGCTCGATGTGAACAACATGACCGTGCAGGCAACCGATGCCTGCAAGGTTGTGCTCCTGCGAGCCTATTACCCCTGGAGTGTGCTAACGCCGTTTCTGGCACCGCTGATGAGCAACATGCCGAGCGGCACGCAAGTTCTGCTGGGCTCTGCGGCCGCCTTCCGCACCGAGCCTTATCCCGATGCCACCCGGGAGGCGAGCACCACATGTTGAAAACCCTGCGCCGCTTCAGGGCGGCCACCGGCGCCATGGCGGCGGTGGAATTTGCACTGGTGGCGCCCTTCATGATCGCCCTGTTCTTCGGGCTGGTCGAAACCTGCAATGCGCTGAGCGCCCATCAGAAGATGACGACCGTGGCATCGACCGCCGCCGACCTCGCCAGCCAGGCGACCGAGCTGACCCAGGCCGACATGGCGGATATCTTCTCCGCCTCCAGTGCGATCATGACACCGTTTTCCAATGCCGATGTCAGCATCGTGATCACCAGCCTGACCGGCACCAACCAGATCAACAGAGGCAAGGTGCTGTGGAGCGCGGCCACCAATAACGGGGTGGCGCGCAGCGTCAACGACACGATGACCGTGGGCGATCCGTCCAAGCTGGGCGCGGGCGATCCCGGGCTGCTGCCGGCGGATTGCGATTCCGCCACCAAATGCAGCCTGATCGTGGCGGAAGTGACGTATAATTACACATCGCCCTACGGCAAATTCATTCTCGGCACACTGCATATGCAGGATGTGTTCTACACCAAGCCGCGCCGGGTGATCGCTGTCACCTGTAAAAACTGCACCGGTTAGCTGCGTCGGGCCTTCAACCGCGCTTGCGCGGGCGGATCAAGCCTTCTTGCGCCACCGATGCGACCAGTATGCCATCGCTTGTATAGATTTCGCCGCGATTGAGACCGCGCGCGCCAGAGGCGCTGGGCGCATCCTGCGCATAGAGCAGCCATTGATCGGTGCGGAATGGACGGTGAAACCACATGGCATGGTCGATGCTGGCCATCTGCACAGAACGATCGAACCAGCTGACGCCATGGGGGCGGATCGCGGTGTCGAGCAGCGTCATGTCCGAGGCATAAGCGAGCATGCACTGATTCAGTGACAGATCGTCGGGCAGTTGGCCGGTAGAGCGAAACCACACCATCTGGCGCGGCGGCCGCTTGGACGGGCGGATGAATTCCAC
>DATJDE010000061.1:0-2456 GCA_035497595.1 Rhizomicrobium sp.
CGCGCTGACCATCCCCTATGACGCACAAACCCGCGCCCAACTGCGCGCCGCGCTGGAAGATGCCCGCTCCGTGGCGCAAGGCGCCCCCGTGCCGTGGTCGATCCGCGATGCCGAACAAAGCCTGACGCAGGCCCATGCCGATGCCGTCCACCAACTCCTGTCCAAAGCAAAGATCAGCCCCCGCGATGTGGCGCTGATCGGCTTTCATGGCCAAACCATCCTCCATCGCCCAGCTGACCGCTGGACATGGCAAATCGGCGATGGCCAGTTACTCGCCCGCCTCACCGGCATCGACACAGTGAACGACTTCCGCAGCGCGGATGTGAAAGCAGGCGGGCAGGGTGCGCCTTTGGTGCCGCTCTATCACGCAGCCTTAGCCAAAAGCGCAGGCGCAACCGGCCCGGTCGCCATCGTCAATATCGGCGGCGTCGCCAATGTCACTTATGTCCATGGTGAAACCGTTCTCGCCTTCGACACCGGCCCCGGTAACGCCCCGATCGATGATTGGGTGCTGCGCCACGCCGGAAAACCGATTGATGAAAACGGAAGCATCGCCGCCAGCGGCAGTGTCGATCACGCCGTGCTGGAGCGCATGCTGCAACACGACTTCTTCGCGAAGTCCGGCCCAAAATCGCTGGACCGTCTGGATTTCGGCATGGTCGATGTCGAGCATCTCTCGCCCGCCGACGGTGCGGCCACACTGACCGCCTTCACCGCCGCCACCATCGCACGCGCCCGAGACCATTTTCCCGGCCCAGCCGATACATGGATCGTCTGCGGTGGTGGCCGCCACAACACAACGCTGATGAAAAACCTGCGCGCACATCTGAATGCGCCGGTGATCGCTGCCGAAGAAAAATCCTGGCGCGGTGATTTTATAGAAGCAGAAGCTTTCGCCTATCTCGCCGTGCGCAGCCTCAAAGGTCTGCCCCTCAGCCTGCCTGCTACCACAGGCGTTCCTCAACCAATGACGGGAGGCAGGCTAAGCAGAACCAATTAACGCCCGCGATTGGGATCGTTCATCCGGCGCTGAGAATACTCTTCGACCGCATCCACGACTTCCTGCTCGTGCTTGTCGAAGAAATGATTGGCGCCCTCGATCTTGTGATAATCGATCTTGATGCCTTTTTGCGCGCGCAGCCGGTCCACCAGCTTCAGCACATCGGCCTCCGGCACGACCTGATCCTTGGTGCCGTGGATCATCACGCCCGAAGCCGGGCAGGGCGCAAGAAACGCAAAGTCATACATGCTCGCCGGCGGCGCGATGGAGATGAAGCCGGTAATTTCCGGCCGCCGCATCAAAAGCTGCATCCCGATCCACGCCCCAAACGAAATCCCGCATACCCATACAAAAGACGGGTTGGGATAGAGCGTGTTCATCCAGTCCAGCACCGCCGCCGCATCGGAAAGTTCCCCGACACCGGAATCGAACGTGCCCTGGCTGCGCCCGACCCCACGAAAGTTAAACCGAACCGTGGTGCAACCCAGCTTGTGATACATATGGAACAGATCATAAACGAGCGGATTGTTCATCGTCCCCCCGAATTGCGGATGGGGATGAAGGATCAGCGCCATCGGCGCGCCGGGCGCCTTTTGCCGCTGGTAACGCACTTCGATTCGGCCCGCAGGCCCCGGAAGAATAATATCAGGCATTGTCACTCCGCACCGATCTACCCCGGCTGTACACATCAAACCCATACATTTGCTCGGATTTTCCGGACTAGGTTTTTTTGGAAATCCATATACCCATCAGGGTCTTATGCGGCATTTGTGGGCAGTTCGTGCTCAATTCTTGACCAGGTTAGTCAGGAAATATATATCCTAACCCAGAGCAGGCTTGCTCGAGGCCGGGCCTTTTACACCAACCCGCTTCTAAAGAGCCAAGAAATTCGAGGAGACCGGCCATGAAATTGAGCACCAAAGGGCGCTATGCGGTAATGGCGATGGCCGATTTGGCTGGCCACAACATCGACGGACGCGCAGTTCCACTGGCCGAAATCTCCAGCCGACAGGAAATTTCGCTGTCTTATCTTGAACAGCTCTTCGCAAAACTGCGCAGAGGCGGTCTGGTCAAAAGCGTGCGCGGCCCCGGCGGGGGCTATCGCCTGGCTCGCCCGGCAGAAGAAACCCGCGTTGCCGACATCATTCTGGCCGTCGATGAACCCATCGCCGCCACCCGCTGCCGCCCCGGCAGCACCAAAGGCTGCACCGGAACCGGCGCCCGCTGCGTCACCCACGATCTCTGGGAAGAGCTGGGCCGCCAGATTCACGTTTTCCTGTCATCGGTCAGCCTCGCCGATGTGATTGAAAAGCGCGTCCTTGGTCGGGCTCAACCGTGCGGTACGGTTGCCGAAAACCGTGAGGCCGCGTGACCAGGCTTGAGTAACCAGATGCACTATCTCGACCACAACGCCACCTCACCCTTGCGCGCGCAAGCCCGCGCGGGCCTTGAGCGT
>DATJDE010000062.1:0-2977 GCA_035497595.1 Rhizomicrobium sp.
TTCGGCTTCGACTATCTTCGCGATAACATGAAGTATTCGATCGAAACGATGTCGCAGCGTCCCCACGCTTACGCCATCGTCGACGAAGTGGACTCCATCCTGGTCGACGAAGCGCGTACCCCGCTGATCATTTCCGGCCCGTCGGAAGACCAGACTGAGGTTTATCGCCTGGTCGATGCGCACATGCACAACCTGGTCGATGAAGATTTCGAGCTCGACGAGAAGCAGAAGACCGTCACGCTCACAGAGGTCGGCAATGAGCACATGGTGCAATTGCTGCAAGCGGCCAACCTTCTGGAAACCGGCGATCTCTACGACATCGAAAATATCGGCATGGTGCATCACGTCAATCAGGCGTTGAAGGCCCACAAGTTGTTCCAGAAAGATCGCGACTATATTGTCAAAGACAATCAGGTCGTCATCATCGACGAATTCACCGGCCGCATGATGCAGGGCCGGCGCTATTCCGAAGGGCTGCATCAGGCCCTCGAAGCGAAGGAAAATGTCGAGGTCCAGCCTGAAAACGTGACGCTGGCCTCCATCACCTTCCAGAACTATTTCCGCCTGTACGAAAAACTGGCCGGCATGACCGGCACGGCGTTGACCGAAGCTGCCGAATTCCTCGACATCTACAAGCTCGAGGTCAACGAGATCCCGACCAATCTTCCGGTCAGCCGTATCGACCACGATGACGAGGTGTATCGCACCTTCGACGAAAAGAACGACGCCATCGTCAAGCTGGTGGAAGATTGCGCAAGTCGCGGCCAGCCAATCATCGTCGGCACCACCTCGATCGAAAAGTCCGAACTACTCGCCGAGCTGTTGAAAAAGCGCAAAGTCAAACACAACGTCTTGAACGCACGCTATCACGAACAGGAAGCGTTCATCGTCTCGCAGGCCGGCGTGGCCGGCGCGGTGACAATCGCCACCAACATGGCAGGGCGCGGCACCGACATTCAGCTTGGCGGCAATGCCGACATGCGCATCCGCGTCGAACTCGTCGATGTGACCGATGAGGCCGAGCGCGCCCGCCGGGCGGAGGAAATCCGCGCCGAAGTGTTGGCGAACAAGGAGCGCGCGCTGGCAGCAGGCGGGCTTTATGTCGTCGGCACAGAACGCCACGAAAGCCGCCGCATCGACAACCAGCTGCGCGGCCGTTCGGGCCGTCAGGGCGACCCCGGCGCCTCAAAATTCTTCCTGAGCCTTCAGGACGATCTGATGCGCATTTTCGGCTCGGAGAAAATGGATGCGCTGCTGACCCGCCTCGGCCTCGAAAAGGGCGAAGCGATCACCCATCCATGGGTCAACCGCGCCCTCGAAAAGGCGCAGCAGAAGGTTGAGGCGCGCAACTTCGAAATCCGCAAGAACATCCTCAAATATGACGACGTGCTGAACGATCAGCGCCGGGTGATCTTCGATCAGCGCCGCGAGATCATGTCGTCCGACGATGTGAGCGACCAGATCGCCGAATTCCGGGAGCGGGTGGTGGATGACCTGGTCACTCGCCACATTCCCGAAAAGGCCTATGCCGAACAATGGGACGTGGCAGGCCTGAACGACGAATTGCACAAGATCTTCAACCTGGACCTGCCCATCGCGGATTGGGCCAGGGAAGAAGGCATTGCCGACGAGGAAATTCTCGAACGCGTGACAAAGGCAGTGGAACACCGCGCCGCCGAACGTGCCGCCAATTCCGGGCCGGACGTGATGCGCTATGTCGAAAAAGCGGTGCTGCTGCAAACGCTGGATCAGGATTGGCGCGAGCACATCGTCAACCTCGACCATTTGCGCCAGTATGTCGGCCTGCGCGGCTATGGCCAGCGCGACCCGCTGAACGAATATAAGGGCGAGGCGTTCGAACTGTTCGAGGCATTGCTTACCAAGCTGCGTATCGATGTGGTGCGCCAGTTGTTCTTCCTGCAGATCAATGTCGAACAACCCCCGCCGGTCTTTGAACAGCGCAACCCGGTGCGGATGCAGGCCTCCCACATCAACCCCCTCACCGGGGAAGAGGAGATGGCCGAGCCGATGCATATCGGCCCCGGCCAGGTGCATCTGGATGGGCCGGTGGACCCGAATAACCCCGCCACCTGGGGCAAAGTGCAACGCAACGCGCCGTGCCCCTGCGGATCAGGCCGCAAGTTCAAACATTGCCATGGTGCGCTGGTCAGCCCACGGGGCTGAGTGGCACCCGCGAACGCCATTATTGCGATTTTTGTAATTTTGGTTAGATTCCGCAGTTGGACTGAGACCGGTCCAGGCTGGGGCAAAACGATCTCGAAATGAGGATTTCCATGTTGACTGCAATGTCGCTGCGCACCATCGCGGCGAGCACCGTGGCGCTACTGTTCATCGCGCCCTCCATCACGCCAGCCTCGGCTGAAAGCGCCCAGGAACAGAGCGCGCGCGAACAGAGCCAGATTCCCACCTGCACCAAGCGGCTGGGGACCATTGCCATTGTGGAACCAGAGACGAACTGGTGGACGCAATATGGCCTCGGCTCGCCGGAAGCGCTGCTGAAAGTCTTTGTGATGCGCTCGGGCTGCTTCGGCCTTGTCGATCGCGGCAAAGGCATGGCGGCGATTCAGGCGGAACGTGCGCTCGCCTCGTCTGGCGATCTGCGTCAGGGTTCCAACCAGGGCAAGGGCCAGATCAAAACGGCGGATTATGTGCTGGTGCCTGACCTTGTGTCGAAAAACAGCAATGCCGGTGGCTTCAATGTTGGCGGCCTGATCGGCGGCTTCATTGGCGGCCCGGTCGGCGGCCTTGTCGGCGGTATTAATATTTCCAAGAAAACGGCAGACGTCGTGCTCACCGTGACCGATGTGCGGTCCAGCGAGCAGGTAGCGATGACCGAAGGGCACTCCAAGAAAAGCGATCTGTCCTGGGGCGGCGGCGGCGGCGCGTTCGGCTGGAGCGGTTTTGGCGCGGCAGGCGCATCTGGCTATGCCGATACAGAAATCGGTCAGGTCATCAC
>DATJDE010000063.1:0-2359 GCA_035497595.1 Rhizomicrobium sp.
TTGCCAGCGGCCCCGCAACCGCAGGCCTGTTTGGCGGGGCTTATTCGGTCTCGGGTGCCTGCGTGCCGCGGGCAGAAACCCTGCGTACCGCCTGCGAAACCTACGGCTTTACCGCCCTTGCCGACGGCGAAACCGCTGGCGGCACCCCGCGCTTTGCCCTGCTGGAAATTGACCGCCCCGCGCCCCAGGGCAGCGATGAGCCTGGCGCACTCTATGCCCTGTTGGGTGATGCTGCCTTGCGCGCCAGCCCAACCTTCCGTGCCGTCGAAACCTTCCACGCCCGCATCTTTGCGGCGCTGAAGACAGGTAATCCCGAAGAGGCCCGCACCCTGATCGCGCAGGCAGCCCAGCTTTCGGGCGCCAGCCACAAACTCTACGCCCTCTATCTCGCCCGCCTGCCGCAGGTGAGCCCGCTCAAGGCGGCGAGCTGAGCCCATAGAGCGCGGCCTCAAAACCGCCGAGCCGCGCCCAAAGCTGATCGCCAAAGGAAAAATGCCACCATTCATCGGGGTGACCGATCAAGCCTTCCTCCGCCATCACCCAATGCAGCAAACGGCGATTGGCGCGCGCCTCCACATCAGAAAAACTCACATCGCCATCGCGCTCGAAATGATCGCGATGGGCAATGGCCGTTACGTCATCGAACAGCGAGCCCATCCACAACATCTCCCCGCCGCGCCAGCGCAAGGTGAGATCGGTCGCCCCACCTGTTTCATGCGGCGCAGGCGAATGTTCATCGACAGACGGCGCCGACCAGTATTTTTCGACCTCGGCCTGCAAGTCTGCACCTGAAAGCGCAGGCGCCTGCTCGCGCAGATGCTGCGGCATCCAGACGTCGTGGAAATAGGCCTGCACCGCCTTTGGCCGCCAGCCATCGAACAGAAACAATTCCAGCCCAAACCCCGCCAGCCGCCCATTCACCGCCAGCAGTTTTTCAATCACCCCCCGGCGCAGGAAAAGCCCCGGAATGGCCCCCGCGATCTGCCGGTAATAGGGTGGGGTGCGCGTGGAATAATAGGCATTTACACCCGCAATTCCGGCCGCCAGCGCATCGTCCAGCGGTTCATCGCTTGGTAAAATCAAGTGAGACCGGAACCCGGTTTTACGCAGACGCACCCCCGCCTGATCGGGGATGGGGCGCTGACGCAAGTCTTGCAAGGATCCGAAGGGGTTCATGAGTCACGCGTAATGTGGTCAAATCCACTATACCCGCAACCAACAATTTGAAGACCCGCCCATGGCCATAGCCAAACCATTTCCGGCCACCTATCGCGAAGGCCGCGCCGCCTTCATCAAAGCCGCCGACAAAGCGGGGATGGACATCACCACCCGCGTCCACCCCACCGCCAAAGGCCCGCGCGGTCATCCGCTTTTTCTGGATGTTGCCTGCGCCGGCGACCGCGCCGCCAAACGCGCGCTGCTGCTGATTTCCGGCACCCACGGGGTGGAAGGCTATTTCGGCTCCGGCGTACAAACCGGGCTGCTGCGCGACGGGCTGGCGCAAACCCTGCCCAAGGGCGTGAAGCTGGTGGTGCTGCATGCGCTGAACCCGTTCGGCTTTGCATGGGATCGCCGCGTCAATGAAGACAATGCCGATATCAACCGTAACTTCGTTGATTACACCAATCTGCCCGAAAACCCGGCCTATGACGCGCTCGCCCCCTTCATCTCGCCGAAGGATATTTCGGAAGACACACTGCGCAACGCCAATGCCAAACTGCGCGATTATGCCGGCGAACACGGCCCCTTCGCGCTGCAAACCGCAATCAGCGCGGGCCAATACAAACATGCCGATGGCGTCTATTTCGGCGGCAGAAAAGAAAGCTGGTCCTCGGCGGCGCTGAAAGACGTCATCACCGAACACTTGCGCGGCGTCCGCAAAATGGTGGTGATCGATTACCATACGGGCCTGGGCGAAAGCGGGGCCGCCGAAATGATCAGCGAAGACGTGCCCGGCTCCGCTGCCTATGCCCGCCAGCACGCGATCTGGGGCGACCGGCTCAAATCCAACGAAGCAGGTGAATCGGTCTCCGCCCCGCTGACCGGCACCATCGACAAGGCGATGGCGAGCTGGATGAACAAGTGCGAACTCACCTTCGCCGCGCTGGAAGTCGGCACCGCCCCAATGCGGGAGGTGTTCAACGCTCTGCGCAAAGACAACTGGCTCCACCTGCAAAAATCGCCGGACCGTTCGATCTGGGCCGGGATCAAGGCCGAAATCCGTGAAGCCTTCTACCCCGACAGCGAAGACTGGAAAGCCAAAGTCTGGACCCACGCAAGACAAACCGCCGACCCGGCCCTCGCCTCCCTCGCCTGAAGGATCACGTCAGGGCCCGGGCGGCGGCGGAAAATCCTGCTC
>DATJDE010000064.1:0-3553 GCA_035497595.1 Rhizomicrobium sp.
GCGCTTGCGGAACGCCACCACAGTGTGAGCGCCATTGGGCCTTCACTGTCCATGAACAACACCACAAGGCTGTTTGGTGATGAAGAGGGTGGCGCGCTCAATCTGGACTGGGGGGCCAATGCGTCCCTTCTGTTCGGCCGCCAGCGCGCCGAAACCAGCCATCAGCAAACGGCGAAAGTCATCAAAAACGTATACGGTTCAGGGGCAGTATTCGGCATGACGGGAAATATCGCTGCGCCGCCGACTACGTCCCGGCGTTCGCGTACCGTCACGATTCCCAATCTCGGCGGCTTCGCAGGCCTCTCCTACCGCTTCACCAACGCCAAACTCAGCGCAGGCTATCGCGCCGATTTCTTCTTCGGCGCCATGGATCGCGGTCTCGACACACGCAAATCCACGACAACAGGCTTCCACGGCCCCTTCGCCACAGTAAGCGTGGGACTGGGCGGGTAAAATAGTTAGTGCATAAACCGACGAGGCGGCGGAGCGATCTGCCGCCTTTTCCTTGGGATATTCCAGAGCAGATTTTATGGTGACCCCGAGACGATTCGAACGTCCGACCCTCAGATTAGGAATCTGATGCTCTATCCTGCTGAGCTACGGGGTCACTGGGGGTCTTATAATGCGGGGCCGTCAAGTCTCCAACAGCGTATCGGGCAGGGCGTTGCGTTTTGCGTGAACCGGCGGGAAGTGGCGGGCAAGGGCGCCGCCGCAAAGCTCAATGGCGCGGACAAAGCCTTCGCCCGCGCGGCCCTCGCGCATGGATGCGGCCAAAACCCCCGCCGCGTCGCGCCAGGCATCCTCGCCCACGGCGCGGTGGGCAGCGGCGCTGGCCAAAATCTCCACCTTGCGGTCAGCGCGCGAGGCATAGATCAGCACAAAGGGATAATCCTCTCCCAGCCGGGCGGTAAGCCCCATGAAATGGTGCCGCGCCGATTGCTCCACCCGGTGATGCTTGAGAAACCCAGGTGTCACCGCGCGGCGCACCGCCGGAATGGAAACGACCAGCGCCGTCACCGCAAACAACACGGCCTGCACCACGGCATAGGCCGAAAGCGCCAGAAGAATATCGCGCGCGCCGGTTGCACTTTGCGCCGCCGCCCAGCCTGAAACCATCTCGGCCAGCGCCAATGGGCGTAAACCCAATACCAGCGCCACGGGCGGCACCAACAGCGCAACCATCGCTGCCCAGCCAAGCGGCACTTCGCGATAGCGTGAAGCCTCTTGCGCCAGCACGCAGGAAATTTCGCCCGCCGTGCTCGCCTCGGCTCGCGAAATAGCCTGCGCAATCGTGCCGCGATCTGTTTCGCTCAGCATCACCAACTCCCCGAAGATCCGCCGCCGCCAAATGAGCCGCCGCCTCCGCCGAAACCGCCGCCACCAAAGCCGCCGCCTCTGCCACCACCCCCGATGCCGCTACCCAGAATAATCCAGGGCAATGCACCCAGGCCGCCGCGCCGCCGCCCGCCGAAAATCCGGCCGAAAATGGTGAAGATGACCAACGCAATGATGAACACAACCATGGGGTCGAATGTGGGCTGTGAAACCTGTTTCTCTGCCGCTGCCACCCGCGCCTTGGCGGCCGGTGTATCCAGCAATAATTGCTCGGTGATCGCATCGGCCCCCGCCACAACGCCGCCCGCCATGTCGCCATCGCGGAATTTCGGCAGCACCCGGCTTTGCAGAATGACACTGCTCAAGGCATCGGTCAGAACACCCTCAAGCCCATAGCCAACTTCAATACGCACCTTGCGTTCATTGGGGGCGATGATGAATAGCACGCCATTGTTCAGTTTTTTCTGCCCAATGCCCCAGGCGCGCCCAAGCTGGTAGCCATAATCCTCGATTTCATAACCTTGCAGCGACGACAACGTCACCACCACAAGCTGGCGCGAGGTGCGGGCCTCCAGATCGGCCAGCTCTGCAGTGAGCTGCGCTGCCACCTCCGGTGAAAGCACATGCGCCTCGTCCACCACCCGCCCCGAAAGTGCTGGAAAGCTGGGCGCAGCCAGCGCCGGAAACGCAAAAGCGCAGAACAGTGTCAACGCAATTGCGCACCGGCGCAGCCAAGCGAGAAAAGGTGCCATTGTTTATTGCGGCGCCGGAAAGCTGACCTTTGGCGCAGTCTGTGCCGCTTCGGACGCCGCAAAAGGTTGCGCCGCTTTCTGCGAACGATACAGCGTTGCCGCCCAGATCACACCGGGAAAGGTGCGAAGCTCGGTGTTATACTGGCGCACCGCTTCGTTATAATCGCGCCGCGCCACAGTGATGCGGTTTTCCGTGCCCTCAAGTTGAGATTGCAGCGCCAGAAAATTCTGGTTCGATTTCAAGTCGGGATAATTCTCGGTGATGGCAAGCAGCCGCCCCAACACACCGGAAAGCTGATCCTGCGCCGCCTGGAATTTTTTGAACGCTTCCGGGTCGGTGATGGTAGAAGCATCCACCTTCACTTGCGTGGCGCTGGCCCGCGCCTTCACCACATCGATCAGCACGCTGCGCTCTTGCTGCGCATAGCCCTGAACGGTGGAGACCAGGTTGGGAATGAGGTCGGAGCGGCGCTGATACTGGCTCTGCACATCGCCCCAGGCCGCCTTCACCTGCTCGTCTTTGGTGGGGATGGTGTTCACACCACAGCCCGCAAGCAGCACCGGCACTGCCAGAACCAGCAGCACAGCCTTCCAACGGCGCCCCATACGGGCATTCAAGCTATTGAAATTCATCGATATTTCCCTCTAGCTGGCGCATCATCCTAGCGTCGCATCCGGCGGAAGGACAGTGCGCTATAGATAGGAAACGCCGAGCGCCTTTCAACGCTCCGGCTTGATGGTGTGGTCGATCCAGAGCCAGCGGGTGCGGTTGAAATTGCGCGCATTGGGAATCCAGCCCCGCACATAAGGCTGCACCAGATCCTGCGTCTTGCGAAAGCGCCAGGGCAGCAGCGCGTTCTCATCCAGTGCAATCTGCTCGGCCTGCGCCATCAACGCGCCGCGCTTTGCGGCGTCGGGCTCTTGCTGGGCTGCTGCCATCAACGCATCGAATTTCGGGTTCTTGTATTTGCCGTAATTGTTGCCGCTGTCGGAGCGCAGCAGATCCAGAAAGTTCGACGCATCGTTGAAATCCGCAATCCAGGCCGCGCTCGCAATGTCGAACTGTTGCACCTGAAGGTTCTTGTAGTGGATCGGCAGGTCGATTTTCACAATATCCACATCCACGTAAATCTTGCGCCACATCTGCTGCAAGGCCGCCGCCACCCGCACATTGTCCGGGTCTTGCGTCGTCTCATAGCTGGTGCGGAAATGTTTGGTCGGCCCATAACCCATCTCAGCCATCAGCTTGCGGGCGCGCTCGATGCGCGCTGCTTGCGGCATGTTTGCGAATTTCAGCCTGGCGGTGCCGGGATAATTGGCCGTGCCCGGCGGCACAAAAGCATAGGCCGATTTTTCGCCAAACCGCAGCACATCATTGTTGATGGATTCACGGTCGAACGCCAAACTCAACGCCTCGCGCAACCGCGGATCATTGAACGCTTTGCGCGTCTGGTTGAAGGTGAGGT
>DATJDE010000065.1:0-3773 GCA_035497595.1 Rhizomicrobium sp.
TACGAGATCGACTTCGTGTCGATCACCCATTCCATTCTCGAACCCAACGCGCTGGTCATCCAAACCCCGCTTGGCCGCATCGTGCATACGGGCGACTGGAAACTCGATCCCGATCCGCAGATCGGCGACGCCACAGATGGCGATGCCTTCCAGGCGCTGGGCGATGATGGCGTCCTCGCGCTGGTGTGCGATTCCACCAACGCGCTCGTTCCCGGCACCAGCGGCTCCGAAGGCATGGTGCGCGAAAACCTGTCGGCGCTCATCGCAACGCTCAAAGGCCGCGTCGCCGTCACCGCTTTCGCCTCCAATGTCGCGCGGCTGGAATCGGTTGCCAATGCGGCCCGCGAAACCGATCGCGAACTGGTTCTGGTGGGCCGCTCGATGCATCGCATCGTCAACGCCGCCCGCGCGACCGGCTATTTGAAAAACTTCCCGCGCGTCTTATCGGAAGATGAAGCGCAGGATCTCGCACCTCACCGCGTGCTCTATCTGTGCACCGGCAGTCAGGGTGAAATGCGCTCGGCGCTGGCGCGCATCGCGCAGGGCGATCATCGCAGCGTGAAATTGGGGCAGGGCGATAGCGTGGTCTTCTCCTCCCGCATCATCCCCGGCAATGAAATCTCGATCTTCGAAATGCAAAACCAGCTTGCCGCGCTGGGCGTCGAAATCATCACCGATCACGATCACGCCGTACACGTCTCCGGCCATCCCTGTCAGGATGAGCTGGCACAAATGTACCGCTGGACCCGGCCCGAAATTTCCATCGCCGTCCATGGCGAACGCCGCCAGCAGGAAGCCCATGCGCGCCTGGCCAAATCGCTTCAGGTGAAACAGGCGCTGGTGCCAGAAAATGGCCAACTCTTTCGCATCGCGCCAGGCAGAGCCAAGCTGATCGACGAAGTCCCATCAGGCCGCATCTTCCTCGATGGCACGGTGCTGATCTCGGATGGCGAGGGCTTCTCCAAATCCCGCCGCGCCATGGCCTATGCCGGTCTCATCGTGGTCACGCTGGTGCTCGATTCCAAAGGCCGCCTCGCCACAGAACCTCTGCTGCTGATGGAAGGCATCCCGGCCGCGATTCGCGCCCCCGTGGTTCAGGCGCTGGATGGCGCGGTCCGCCGCCACAACCCGAAAAAACAGGACGATGCGGATCTGAAAGAAACCGTCCGCCGCGCCGTCCGCCGCGCCGCCAACGACGCCTGGGGCAAAAAGCCGATCACCCGTGTGGAAACCGTGAGCGTGTAATCAGCCAGCCTCTCACCCTGTCATGGCCCGCTAAGTGCGGGCCAGGTGATGTCTGGAACAACGTGGCAGACGGTCTCTGCTTCCTACGAGAGCTTGCCCAACACCCCGAACACTGCTCGACTGGCCTCCCATCCGGGGGGAACCATGGACCTGCCATTCCAGCACATCATCGTCGCCATCGGCTTTGCCGCTATGGGCCTTGCCGCCTTCGCCCGTCCGCGCACCCTGGTCGCCATGCTGGGCCTGCCCGCCGAAACCCCTGATGCCAGAAACGAGGTTCAGGCCGTCTATGGCGGCTTCGGCCTTGCCATCGCGGGCGCACTTCTGGCCCCCCATTGGTATCCCCAATTTCAGCCGGGCATCGCCCTCACTGTGGGCATAGCCGTGGCGGGCATGGCCGCGGGCCGTCTGATCGCGGCATTGCGGGAAAGGCCGGGCCGCTGGCCGGTAATTTTCTTCGGCGTGGAAGCTGTCGCCGCAGCCCTGCTGCTGTGCGCGATTTAAGTTGCCGGGCCTCACCCGGCGACCTAAAGACACCAATAAAGCAATGGAGCAGTAAAAATGATCGGCCGCCTCAACCACGTCGCCATCGCCACCAAAGACATCGACGCCGCGACCAAAGTCTATCGCGACACGCTGGGCGCCACCGTCTCGGCCAAGGTGCAGCAGCCCGATCACGGCGTGACCACGGTGTTCGTCGAACTGCCCAATACGAAAATCGAACTGCTGGAGCCGCTGGGCGAAAACTCCCCCATCGCAAGGTTCCTTGAAAAGAGCCCCAATGGTGGCATTCATCACCTTTGCTATGAGGTGGACGACATCCACGCCGCCGTAAAGCAGATGAAGGAAAAAGGCGCCACCATCACCGGCACGGGCGAGCCACGCATCGGCGCCCATGGCAAGCCAGTGGTCTTCCTGCACCCGAAAGATTTTAACGGCACGCTGATCGAGCTCGAACAGGCGTGATCATCCGCATCGCGATCTTTCTTGGCTCGTTTGCCATTGTCTGGTTTCTGGCGCTGTTCTGCCTGTTGCCAGTCGGCCAGCCGGACGATCCTGATGGCGAACCCACAATGAAGCTCACCACCAAATTCGTGTGGGCAACTGTTCTGGCAGTGGTGGGTTTTGGTGTTTTTTACACGCTGATACGCTTGGGCGTACTGGATATCTAGAAGAACAGAAAAGGCCGGTCGCCCAGCCTTTCCACCCTCGCGTCTTCTCCCCAAACTTGGCCGCTCTTTAACCGCAACTCAAATTGTGGGCAAAGACATAAACGAGGTCACAGCACCTGTCACGCTCTATCTGCATAGATTAAACGAACATATCTAGCCCTAGTTTCACGACAAAGTAAGTAGAGATATTTAATTTCTTTAGAACAACGACCCCAGTCTTCGCCAATTGCTCAAAGCCTGCCCGTTCCGTAGAAGCGAGCAATCACCTTCAGAAGGTTTAAACCCGATGCGCCTGTCCCGTTACTTTCTGCCCGTCCTCAAGGAAACCCCGTCCGAGGCGCAGATCGTTTCGCATCGCCTGATGCTGCGCGCAGGGCTGATCCGTCAGGAAGCGGCGGGCATCTATGCCTGGCTGCCACTTGGCCTTCGCGTGCTGAAAAAGATCGAGCAGATCGTGCGCGAGGAAATGAACCGCGCAGGCGCCGTCGAGATCCTCATGCCCACCTTGCAGCCCGCCGATCTGTGGCGCGAAACCGGCCGCTACGATGCCTATGGCCCCGAAATGCTGCGCATCACCGACCGGCACGACCGCGAACTGATCTACGGCCCCACTAACGAAGACATGGTGACCGAAATCTTCCGCGCCTATGTGCGGTCCTATAAAGCGCTGCCGCTCAACCTCTATCACCTGCAATGGAAATTCCGCGATGAGATCCGCCCCCGTTTCGGCGTGATGCGCGGCCGCGAATTCCTGATGAAGGATGGCTACTCCTTCGACATAGACAAAGCCGCCGCCCGCCGCTCCTATAACCGCATGTATGTCGCCTATTTGCGCACCTTCGCCCGCATGGGCCTCAAAACCATTCCGATGCGCGCCGAAACCGGCCCCATCGGCGGCGACCTCAGCCACGAATTCATCGTGCTGGCCGAAACCGGCGAGAGCCAGGTCTTCTGCCACAGCGATCTGCTCGACATGCCGATCCCGCCCGAAGATGTGGATTTCGACTCCGATCTCGAACCCATCGTGCAACAGCGCACCAATCTCTACGCTGCAACAGAAGACGTGCACGATCAGGCGCGTTTTGAATCCGAAGTACCGGAAGATAAACGCCTCTCCGCCCGTGGCATCGAAGTCGGCCAGATTTTCTATTTCGGCAAAAAATATTCCGAACCGATGAAAGCCCTCGTCACCGGCCCGGATGGCAAGGACGTCGCCGTCGAAGGCGGGTCTTATGGTATCGGCGTCTCCCGCCTGATCGGCGCCATCATTGAAGCCAGCCATGACGAAGCCGGCATCATCTGGCCCGAACCGGTCGCCCCTTTCGACATCGCGCTGATCAACCTCAAATCCGGCGA
>DATJDE010000066.1:0-4687 GCA_035497595.1 Rhizomicrobium sp.
GCACTGTGGGCCTTTCGGCTGCTTGCGCAGGCTGGCGGATCACGGGCGGGGGTTGGGAAACGCCCGCAATCGGGCCGGGCAAAGGCCCCGGTTCGGGAACTATTGTATCGGCGGGCGCATTGGCGGGCGCGAGTGCTGTCACCAGAGCCTCATAAGGTAGCGAAATGCGGACCGATCCGGTTTGGCGTGTGCGCAGACAGTGCCCTGCCGCATTCAAATCATCTGCCGCGATGGCGAGCAGTAATTCGGTCTTGTTGCGGAACAGGCCATAGAGATCGTTGCGCGCGAGGCCGCTTTCGCGCGCAACCGCGCTGAGCGTGAACGTGTCTATTCCGGTTTGCGCGATCAGGTTGCGCGCGGCAGCCAGAATTGCAGCGCGCGAGACGCCCTGCATAGATCCTTGCTCCGGAACGGGCGATGCCGCGCCGGATTGGTTGACCTCTGGCGCTTCTTGCCCCGCACCCACCGAACCCACCCGTCTTGTTGCGATGCAGTCTCGGGCAAATGGGTGAATAATGGTTTGGTAAGTCTGGTAAACGCGCGGTTTACAAAGTTTGGCGCATTTGGCCGGGTTGGCCTTACATCCTTTCCCAAAGTGCGAAACTGAGGCCTTGCTCTTTCAGCGTGCGTTGGCCGAAGGGAGAGACAAAGGCGCCGATCTGCACCGAAAGGCTGCGCCAGACATGCTGCACGACGGAGAGCTGGAGTTTGTGGGAGCGATACGCCCTGTAGGGCCGCTGGTAGTTGCCATGGGAGATGACGTTGAAGTTTTGCGCCAGAAGCATGGTGCCGGAGGTCAGGTGCAGGCCGACTGTTATATCCACCGGGGCTTCATCCGGGCGCGCGCCTGCGACGAAGCGATGGCCGGTTTCGAAATCGGCGAAAGCGGGCTTTCCGAAAACCTCAAAATTGATCCCGTAGAGCGCGCGCAGTTCGATCTGGCGGCCGGATTCCTGATTGACCGAGACATTGGTATCGAAGGCGCCCGCCGATTTGAATGAGGCTTCGACGGACAGCACGTTCTCACCCTCCAGCAGACGCACGCGCGCACCGCCGCCGATGGCGAAGGCACTGGCGATTTCGACCGGGCCGCCGGGCGTGCCGGACTTGGCTCTGGCATATTCGGGATTGACGGTCAGGGTGATCCAGTCGCGCAGGCCGTATTCGATATAGGTTTGTGTCAGCAGTTTGGTGTAGCGCACCGGGATGGTGGGATTGGACGCGCCGTCATAGCTGCGGCTGGCGCGGCTGTAGGTGAAATTGGAAATGGACTGGCTGGTATCTTCCGCCAGTGTCCATGCACCTGCACAGGCGGGTGATATACAGAAAAGGCAAAATACAGCAATCAATCTAAGCAGCATTTCAGAGCACCAGCGTGGATAGGTTGAGCAGCAGCCAGGAGAGCACCGCGCCAAGCGCTGTGGCGGCGAGTGCAAGAGACTGGTTCTGCGGTGATGGTTTCCAGGTGCACAGCGCGGCGGCAGATATGGCAGCACCGGCTGCAAGAAGGCTTGTGAGATCGGGCAGCGCGCCGGTGAGAACGCTGAGCGTTGTCGCCAGCAGCAAAGCGAGCGCGGTGTAGACGGTGATGAGGCCGGGTGGGCAATTCAGCCGGGGTACCATGGTGGTGAGCCACAAAACGGGCGCAGAGGCAAAGGCGATGCACAACAGCACCGCAAGGGGCATTTGCGTATCTGGTGGCGGGACGCGGTGCAGCGTTGCTTCAACGCCCAGAAAGACACGAAAATAAGCAAGCACGAGCGCAGTAACCACCGGCATGAACAGCAACAGCGCGAGCAAGCCCGCTTTGGCCCGCGTTTCGCCCGAACGCGGCAGGCCGACACAGAGCGGCAATAAAAACACCGCAAGCAAACCGCCCAACGGATCGAGCAGTTGCGCAAGCGACAGGGCGCCCCCCAGCGCCATGACGCGGCGTGCATCGCGGTGGCGCACAAATTCCGCCGCCGTCATGGCCACACAAAAACTGGCAAGCGCCAGCCAGATCGAGCCTGCCCTGCCCGCCGCCGATAAAAGGATTCCGGCCTGCGCAAAAGTGAGCGCTGTAAGGGCCGCGGCGTGGAAGGAGGCATAGCCTGCCCCCAGCAGGCTTTGGAAAAGCAATGCGGCGAACAATGCGGCTGCAAAGGTGTGCAACAACGCTGGCGGCAAGAGTGGAAACAGAACAATCAACACCAACGACAGCACGCCGATGATGAAAGGCAGAGTGCCACGCGCGCGGCGGAAGCTGGGAAATTCGACCAGCGTCATGGCTGCTCCGCCTCGAACCGGCTGACCCCGTGGCGCGTTTTCTCCCAATGGAACGGGCGGCGGATTAAATGCCACGCCGCGCGATAGGCGGCTGCGGAAATCAGCAACCAGTAGAGCGGTGCGGTGAGGCCATAAGGGGTGAGTTGCAGCCAGCCACGCCGATAAGGGCCAAGCATGGCCAGATAGATGAACAGCCCATTGCCCACGATCAAGCTGAACAGGGACACGCGAGCCAGTGCTTCGCCCAAGGCGCCGGAAAAAATGGCGATGCCCGCCGCGTGGGAAGCAAGGAACACCGCCCACATCAGTGGATTGGCCAGCGACGCCAGAACCGTGCCGCCGATGAAAAGCTGAAAGGCGAAGAAGCCGCGCATTCCCGCATGGCGCCACAGCGCCACAGGATGGCGCATATGCACCAGCCAGGTCTGCATATAGCCCTTCAGCCAGCGCGAACGCTGCTTCAGCCAGTTGCCGGTGCTGTTGGTGGCTTCTTCATAGGTCGTGGAATCGAGCGTGGCGGCGCGATGGCCAAGGCGTGCGAGGCGAATTCCGAGGTCGGCATCTTCTGTGACGTTGAAAGAATCCCAACCATGGATCGCATGCAGCACCGAGGTGCGAAAATGGTTGGAGGTGCCGCCAAGGGGCATGGGCACGGCCAGCATATCCAGCCCCGGCAACAGAAAATCGAACCACAGCGCGTAATCGAGCGCGAACAGACGGGTGAGCCAGTTTTCGTTGCGGTTATAGAAATTGAGCCTTGCCTGCAGGCAACTGACTGTTTCAGGCCCGGCACGGAAACGAGACACCGCTTTGCGCAATTGATCGGGTTCGGGCCGATCTTCCGCATCGAAGATGACGGTGAATTCGCCGCGCGCGAAACGCAGTGCATAGTTACACGCTTTGGGCTTGGTGCGCGGATTGCTAGGCGGCACGATGACGGCGTGGAAGCTGGCATCGAGATCGAGACGGGCCAGCGCCGCGCGGGTTTCCCCGTCATCGGCTTCGACGATCAGTTTGATGTCGCGTTTTTCCGGCGGATAGTCGAGCGCTTGCAGGGCCTGCACCAGCCGGGGCAACACATCGGCCTCGCGATAGAGCGGCACCAGGATGGTGTAGAGCGGCAGATCGGCATCGGCGATGGTGGGCGGGGGCGGCGCTTCGGTTTCGCCCGCGCCGCACCAGACCAGCGCGGTGCGGAACAAAATATTGGCGAGATAGGATGCCGCCAGGCAGCCTGCCAGAATTTGCAGCATCGCGTGCGGCCACAGCACGGTGGCACAAAGCGTTGTGACGGCGAGGCCCGCAAAGGTTTGAGCCTGGGCGCGGGTGACGGTGCGGTTGGCGCAAAGCTCGGGCTCTGCATCGGCAAGGCTATAGATTGCCTCATGAGTCAGGCGTTCGCGGTGCTGGGCTTCCACCGCATCGAACACGGCGTTCGCAGGCGCGGCGGCCAGCGTCACGGGTTCGCGGCAGGCTGCGCGGATTTTGGCGTGACGGGCGAGTGATGGTTGGGCGCAGGCAATCACCAGCCGCCCATATTCGCGCCGCCAGGGCACGAAGCCATGGGCAAGGCAGGCTGTCAGATCAGCGACGTTCGCAAGCGCCGGGTCTGGCGGATGCAGGCCGAGATCGATGCGGCGGAAGCTGTGTGCGGAACGCGCAACAGACACAGCACCCATTGGCCTCATCGCCCCCATTCCCCGTTTATCGTTGCGGTTCAGCCATGCGGATATGCGCTTCCACTACGGAAAGCCGCAGCAGACCAGAGCAAAACAAACAATGGAGGAACCGGGATAACGCCGCCAAACATGCGGTCTTTAAGAACAAGTACTTCGCTTTTTAAGTATTCGTTTGAAGACTACGCACTGAAGAGCTTATGGGAACTCTAGTGGCGGTAACGTGGTTGCGCAACAATATTAACCAAAACCTATAGTTGTAATTAGTTTCTTGCGCCCTGCCCCACGATCTGGCGGCCAAGGGCGATAATGTTAGGTATCTCATCATCGCTGAGGGGGCGCATTTTCTGTTTGCGCGCGAAAGCCTGTTCGATGAACGGCGCAAGGGCTTCCATTTTGCGCGCCTGTTTTTCGGCGGCGTTGGTTTTGAATTCGGGCATCACGTCCTTTGCGAAGAGTTCGAGCGCTTCGCAGATATGTTCGTGTTTGTTTTTGCCACCCTGCTGGATGAAGGCGACCTGATCGACGCCTGCGGCTTCGAACTTGCGCAAATGCTGGCGCAGATCGTCCGGCGTGCCGATGCCGTTTGCGCCGGGATTGATGGGGATGCTGTCGCGCGCGGCTTCAAAATTTTTCCAGATGTCGGTGCGGCCGGGTTTGTGCTCACCGAAAATATAATGATGGCCGAGCGCATAGCCGAAGAAGCGGAAACCATCGAGCCCGCGGCGTTTGGCTTCTTCGCG
>DATJDE010000067.1:0-3523 GCA_035497595.1 Rhizomicrobium sp.
GTGCTCATCCTTCATCGTCCAGCGCCGCCAGCCTTGAGGCCTGATCCTCGGCGACCAGCGCGTCGATCACATCCGCCAGGTCATCACCGGCGATGATGCTGTCGAGCTTGTAGAGCGTCAGGTTGATGCGGTGATCGGTGACGCGGCCTTGCGGGAAATTATAGGTGCGGATGCGCCCGCTGCGATCGCCCGAGCCGACAAGCCCTTTGCGTTCGGCGGCGCGCGCATTATCCACCCGCGCCCGTTCGGCCTCGAACATGCGGGCTTTGAGAATTTTCATCGCCTTTGCCTTGTTCTTGTGCTGCGATTTTTCTTCCTGCATCGCCACCACGATGCCGGTGGGCAGATGGGTGATGCGCACCGCGCTTTCGGTTTTGTTGACGTGCTGACCGCCTGCCCCACTGGCGCGATAGACGTCGATCCGCAGGTCTCTTTCGTCGAAATTGATGTCTACGTCTTCAGCGGCTGGCAGAACCGCAACCGTGGCGGCGGAAGTGTGGATGCGTCCGCCACCTTCGGTCACCGGCACACGCTGGACCCGGTGGGCGCCGGATTCGAATTTAAGTTTGGCGAATGCGCCCTTTCCCACCACTTCGAGCACCGCTTCCTTGACGCCGCCAAGTTCGCTTTCGCTCAGGCTCATCAGATCGGTGCGCCAGCCCTGAAGCTGGGCGTAACGGGCATACATTTTCAGCAGTTCGCCAGCGAACAGCGCCGCCTCATCCCCGCCGGTACCTGCGCGCACCTCGACGATGGCGGAGGATGCGTCCGCCACATCTTTCGGCAAAAGCTGGATGCGTAATTCATGTTCGAGGCGGGCGACGGTTTCTTTCAACTCGCCGCGTTCTTCCTCGGCCAGGGAGCGCATGTCCGAACCGCTGGTGGGGTCGTTCAGAATGGTTTCCGCTTCCTCCATCTGCTGGATGGCACGGCGATAGGCGTTGACCGCCTCGATCACCGGGGCAAGCTCGGCATGTTCGCGCGACAGCTTCACAAAGCCCGGGCCGCCGACGCCGCTGGCCAGTTCGGCTTCAATTCCGCTGAAGCGACCCTGCAACCGTTCGAGTTTGGCAGTGGGAATCATGGGGTAAAATCAATCCGTCTGGGGCAGCACCGGGCGGCTGCGCCCGGCAAGGGTTTTGAAAAGCGGTGCTTGGCGGGCAAAGCAAATCACTATCGCTGCCTGCACCGCGACCACATACCACCACATGGCTTCGCGCAGCAGGAAAAAGGTGAGCAGGGGCCATGTGCGGAAGGGTTTGGGATTTTCGGTGAGCCGGGTGGCCAGTTCCAGAAGGTGGAACCGGAGCGTATTGGCCCACAGGCAGACCAGCGTCAGCACGATGGCCGACAGAAGGATGGGCGCCAGGTGTGTGCCGCGCGCCCTGTGCCAAAGCGCGGCGAGGCCGGGCAGCGTCAGCAGAAGAAAGCTGGCGCGATAGGCGACATTGCTCTGTGCCAGAAAACAGCCCAGCACCAAAATGCTGCCGCAGAGGAGCAAGGCCTCTTTGCGGGCGTTGAAATCGATTTCACCAACGCTGCTGCGCAAACGCCGCGCGGTGTGCAGGCTGAACCAGCAAAACAAAATAGCGGCAAGAGCCAGTGAGCCAACAACGCCCGCCGCGGGAAGCCCAAACCCCTGGCCTAGCAGGCGCGGCAGGATGTGGGCGCCGAACATATCGCCGCTATAATATACGGGCGGCAGCACCGCAGGGAGCCGCAGCAAATCGGGCCAATAGCCGAACACAAAGGTGGCCATCACAGCTGCCGATACACCTGCCAGTACCGCGACGATGCGTGGCCGTTCGCGTAACGCCGTGAGAAGAATGACGAAGGGGTAAAATTTCACCAACCCGCCGCCAATCGCCAAGGCATATTGTGCATATCGCGCGACATGGCTTTTCGTGCCCCACAGGCAGGTGGCGGCGAGCAGAATAAACACCACGATGTCGATATTGGCGCGCTCCACCGCAAACAACACTGACTGAGACAAGGAGGCGGCAGCGGCAAGCCCAAGACCTGCCAGGGTGCGCGGCTGGAACACCGCCACCAGCATCAACAGAAACGCGGTATCGAGAACGAGCCCTGCTGGAAGCGTGTTGCGTGTACCAATCCAATGTAACGGAAGGTCACCGATCAGCGGCGCATAGTTCATCACGCGATTTTGGGGATCGCATGGGTTACTCGCCAGAACATCAATGCCGCGATGGCTGCATTCGCTCCATGACAGCACGCCTTGCAGATCGAAAAACGGCAGCGGCTGCTTGGCATAGGCCGCATCCTGATGGACCAGATTCACGCCCCACAGATGCATCAACCTGTCATAGAGGTGCGTATCGGAGCTCGCCCAAAGCAGCGCAAAGCCGCCATAGAACACAAGCAGAATCACGGCGAACAGCGCCGTGAATGCAGCACCGGATGGCGCGCCTTTGCGCCCGTCAAACGGCATATGGCTATTGCGCCGCTTCGAGCGCGTTGCGGCTGGATTCGATCTCGGCGGCTTTTTTCTCGCACAGCTCGACCACATGCTCGACCAGGTTTTCATTGTCGAGACGATAGGCCGGTTTGCCGTTGAGATAGATCTGGCCATGGCCTTTGCCCGCGCCGCCGCCAGTGAAGGCAAGATCGGTTTCGCGCGCCTCGCCCGGCCCGTTCACCACGCAGCCGATGATCGACAGCGACATCGGGGTGGAGATGTGTTTCAGCCGGTCTTCCAGCGTGCGCACGGTTTCAATCACGTTGAAGCCCTGCCGCGCGCAGGACGGGCACGACACGATGTTCACGCCGCGATGGCGCAGATTGAGCGATTTCAGAATGTCGAAGCCGACGCGCACCTCTTCCACCGGATCGGCGGAGAGCGAAACGCGGATCGTGTCCCCGATACCGGACCACAGCAGCATGCCCATGCCGATGGACGATTTCACCGTGCCGGAAATCATGCCCCCCGCTTCGGTGATGCCCAGATGAATCGGGCAGTCGATCGCTTCGGCCAGCGCCTGATAGGCGGCGACGGCGAGGAACGCATCGGAGGCTTTGACGCTGATCTTGAATTCGTGGAAGTCGTTGTCCTGAAGGATGCGGGCGTGGTTGAGCGCGCTTTCCACCATCGCTTCGGGACATGGCTCGCCATAGCGTTCGAGCAGTTCTTTTTCGAGCGAGCCAGCGTTGACGCCGATCCGCATCGAGCAGCCGTGATCTTTGGCGGCCTGCACCACATCCTTCACGCGCTGGGCATTGCCGATATTGCCGGGATTGATGCGCAGACAGGCCGCGCCGTTTTGGGCAGCTTCAATGGCGCGCTTGTAGTGAAAATGAATGTCGGCCACGACCGGAATTTTCACGGCATTGGTGATCAGCTTCATCGCCGCCGTGGATTCTTCATCCGGGCAGGAGACGCGCACGATATCGGCGCCGGCCCGCTCCAGCGCCTGGATCTGAGCTACCGTCGCCTTGACGTCATGCGTCAGCGTGTTGGTCATCGACTGGACGGTGATCGGCGCATCGCCGCCGACCGCCACCGGGC
>DATJDE010000068.1:0-3473 GCA_035497595.1 Rhizomicrobium sp.
AAGACTGGATGGTGGTGAAACCCTTCATCACCCAAACATCGAACTGTATCCTGCCGCGCTTTGTTGTGAACCACATGATGACGGTGAATGCGGTAGAGCAGGCATGTTTCTTCGCCTACAGCCTGGGCTACGATCCGTTCACGCAAGCACCCTACGATCCAAACCCCTCTCAGGTCTGGTTCCCCGGTTATCACGGCTGGTCAGCGGACCAGGCTCCCGCCGCAGCCAATCATGGCGAAGGCTTTGCAAAGGATCTGAGCGGCAACAAACTGCCCAACACACCGCCCTTCACAGCATCCTTTGGGGCACAATATTCAATGCCCATCAGCGAGACCTGGGCAGGCACGCTGCGCAGTGACTTCTACTGGCAGGATAGTTCCTATGCCCGCATCTTCAACGACAGGCCGTACGACTCCCTGCACGCCTATACCAACGTCAATCTGGCGGTGATCCTCACCCATCAGGATGGCTGGCAGGTCATGACCTATGTGAAGAACGTGTTCGATACCACCGCCATCACCGGCGCCTTCCTGAACTCGGACGACACGGCCCTGACCACCAACGTCTTCGTGACCGATCCGCGCCTCTTCGGCATCCGCATCACCAAGAACTGGTAGATCCCCGGCACAACCTGAAGAAAGCGGCGGAGCGATCCGCCGCTTTTTTCGTTTTAGCCGCCCCCTCAAATATTTCTCCACCGCCACTCCCAACATCGCCGCCCCCGCTTGTTCTAATAGACAGGAACAACTCTGATCCTCGGAGCCGCAGGGCAGGGGAGGGTGAGATTACGGACAGCGATCGTGACCAGTTCGACAGAAGCGGGCCCGGCCAAGCCGTGAACGCGTCGTCGCTCGACGCATGGTTTGTCCGTGAAGTGCTGCCGCTGGAGGCTGCGTTGATGCATTTTCTGCGCCTGTCCCGCCGCAACGCGGGCGATGCCGAAGACCTCTGCCAGGATGTCTATGTCCGGGTGTACGAGGCCGCAAAGCGCGAAATCCCGCACCCCGTAAAGCCCTATGTCTTTACGGTTGCACGCAACCTGCTGATCAACCACGCCAAGCGCGACCAGATCGTCTCCATCGACTCCATGGCCGATCTCGACGAACTCGGCATCGCGCTCGATGAGCCCCTGCCGGATCGCAGCGTCATGGCCCGGCAGGAATTGCACCGCCTGGAAGACGCATTGAACCAGCTCCCCCCGCGCTGCCGCGAAGTCGTGGTGCTGAGCCGGATCGAGGGCCTGACCCGCCGGGAAATCGCCCAACGCATGGGCATCGTGGAATCCACCGTCTCCGCCCACCTGACCGACGGCATGTATGCGCTTGCCGATCAGCTCTACGGCACGCCCACAAAACCGGGCCGCAAATCATGACCGACGCAACCCAGACACCAAACGCCAAACGTGTACGCATGGACGCCGCCGCCTGGCTTGAACGCCGCCAGCGCCCCGAATGGAGCCCGGCCGACCAAGCCGACCTGACACGCTGGCTCGACGCCGCCCCCACCAACCACCTGGCCTATCTCAGAGTTGAAGCCGCGTGGGATCGGGCCAACCGCCTCACCGCCCTGCGCCAGCCCATGCGCGGCGCAAACTCGGCCCAACCAGCCCGCCGTCCCATCTTCCATGTCATGGCAATTGCTGCCGCAGGTATCTGCATCGTTGCGGTCCTCGGCGCAGTGACGACAAGCTACACCCTCGCACCACAAGAAAAGACCTATGCCACCCAAACCGGCGGCCACGACATTCTGGCTCTGCAAGATGGTTCAAAGATCGAACTCAACACCAACACCTCCATCCGCGTCAGCCAGAAAAAAGGCGAACGCAAAGTCTGGCTCGACAAGGGCGAAGCCTATTTCCGCATCAAACACGATCCGGCGCACCCCTTCATCGTGATGGTCGGTGAACACCGCGTCACCGATCTCGGCACCACCTTCCTCGTCCACCGCGACTCCCAAAACGTCAAAGTCGCGCTGATCGAAGGCCTCGCCCAATACGATAATCTGGGCAACAGCAAACAAAGTGCCCGGCTGTCTCCGGGCGATGTGCTCGTCGCCTCCGCCGAAAAATTCCAGGTCAGCAAGGAAAACACGGCCCAATTGGCCACCGGCCTGAGCTGGCGCCACGGCCTCCTGATCTTCCGCTACACCACGCTGGCCGACGCCGCCGCCGAATTCAACCGCTACAACGCCCGCAAGCTGGTGATCGCCGATCCGGCCGTCGGCAAGCTCAAAATCGTCGGCACCTTCGCCACCAACAACGTCGCTGCCTTCGCCGACATCGCCGAAGACGTGCTGCGCCTCAAAGTCACCCATTCCGAAAACGAAATCCGCATCACGCGCTAAGCGCATCAGACAGCTTACACAGGGGGGAACATGATCCATTCAACAATCCGGCATCTGCTGCTAGCCAGCACCGCCGCCTTCACACTCGCCGCAACCACCGCTTCCGCAGAAAGCTTCAACGTCCCCGGCGGCGATCTCGCCCAGGCGCTGGACAATTACACCCGCCAGTCCGGCGTCCAGTTGATGATCTCGGGGGATGACGTGCGCGGCGTCCGCACCAAAGGCGTGCAAGGCAGCTATTCGGCGGACGACGCCCTGTCGCGCATCCTCTCCGGCACCGGCTTCACCGTCCACCGCCACCCTTCCGGCGCCGTCGGCATCACCCGCGGAAAATCCGCCAGCGAATTGACGACAGACTATTCCGTCCAACTCGCCCAAACCGCGCCTCTGCCCGCGCGGACCGTCGAAACCGTAACGGTAACGTCCTCCAAACTCGGTGGCGGCGATGTACAGAGCATCCCCATCGCCATCACCGCGCTAAGCCAGGAACAACTCACCGCCACCCAGACAGCCGGTGGCCCGGACTTGATAAAACAAGTCCCCAACATGACCTTCACCAAAACCAATTTCAGCGGCTACAGCATCCAGATTCGCGGCATCGGCACGCAGGCCATCTCGGTAACAACCGATCCGGCAGTCGCGGTCGCCTTCAACGATGTCCCCTTCATCCGCAATCACTTCTTCGAACAGGAATTCTTCGATGTCGCGTCGGTAGAAATCCTGCGCGGCCCCCAAGGCACCCTCTACGGCCGCAACGCGACCGCAGGCGTAGTCAACGTCACCACCGCCAAACCGACAGATCATTACGAAGCGATGGGCTCAGTCGATGTCGGCAACTACAACAACCGCCGCCTCGAAGGCATGCTCAACATTCCCATCGTCGGCGACAAACTCGGCATCCGCCTCGCAGGCGAATGGACCAAGCGCGACGGCTACACCTACAACGATACGCTGAACAGCCATGTCGATGGCCGCAACCTGTGGTCAGGCCGCGCTACGGTCGGCTTCCAGCCCATCGAAAACCTGCGCGCCGATATCACCTGGGAACATTTCCACGAAAACGATGATCGCCTCAGAAGCGCCAAAGCCCTCTGCAACGTCGATGACGGCCCAACTCAGATCGATGGCCC
>DATJDE010000069.1:0-2151 GCA_035497595.1 Rhizomicrobium sp.
GATCGACATCCGCAAGCTGTACGGCGATGCTGACGTCTTCACCTATGATCCCGGTTTCACCTCAACGGCAAGTTGCGAAAGCAACATCACCTTCATCGACGGTGACAAGGGCATTCTGCTGTATCGCGGGTATCCGATCGATCAACTGGCGGAGAAATCAAACTTCCTCGAAGTCTGCTTTTTGCTGTTGTACGGGGAACTTCCAAACAGCGCCCAGATGGCGGAATTCGATCACGCCATCACCAACCACACCATGCTGCATGAACAACTTGTGCTGTTCTTCCGCGGGTTCCGCCGTGATGCGCACCCAATGGCGGTGATGTGCGGTGTGATAGGCGCCCTTTCGGCGTTCTACCATGACTCCACCGATATCAACGATCCGCGCCAGCGCGAGATCGCGAGCCACCGCCTGATCGCCAAAATGCCGACAATCGCGGCCATGGCTTATAAATATGCGACCGGTCAGCCTTTCGTCTATCCGCTGAATTCGCTCGGCTATACCGAGAACTTCCTGCGCATGACGTTTTCGGTGCCGGCGGAAAAGTACAAGATCAACCCGATCCTTTCCAAAGCACTGGATACGATTTTTATTCTGCACGCGGATCATGAGCAGAACGCATCTACCTCCACCGTGCGTCTGGCTGGATCGTCGGGTGCGAACCCGTTCGCTTGTATCGCGGCGGGCATTGCCTGTTTGTGGGGGCCTGCCCATGGCGGCGCCAATGAAGCGGCGCTGAAGATGCTTGAGGAAATCGGCTCCGTGGACCGTATTCCCGAATTCATCAAGCGCGCTAAAGACCCGAGCGATAACTTCCGCCTGATGGGTTTTGGGCATCGCGTCTACAAGAATTACGACCCGCGCGCCAAGGCGATGCAGGTGCAGGCGCATAACGTGTTGCAGGAAGTCGGCCATCAGAACGACCCGTTGCTGAAAGTGGCGATGGAGCTGGAGCGCATTGCGCTGCAGGATGACTATTTCGTCTCGAAAAAGTTGTATCCGAATATCGATTTTTATTCGGGCATCACGCTGCGCGCACTTGGCTTTCCCACCAGCATGTTCACCGCGCTGTTTGCGCTGGCCCGCACGGTGGGCTGGATTGCCCAGTGGAAAGAGATGCTGGAAGACCCGCATCAGAAGATCGGTCGTCCACGCCAGCTTTATACTGGCCCGGTGGAACGCGGTTATGTAGATCTGGCGAAGCGCTGACGTTCAGCGCTTGCCGCCCACGAAATCGAGGATGGCGCGCGCCGCGCGAATGGATGGGGCTTCATCGCCCTGCCCTAGCCGGTGCGCCGCCTCTTCGAGATCGGCCACCTGACGGGCGGCAAGATTTAAATCTTTGAAAAGCACTGTCACAGCCTGGGCAAGATTTTCCGCCGTCGCCTGAGATTGCAGGAATTCCGGCACGGCGCCACGCTCCAGCAACAGATTGACGAGCGTGAAATAGGGCAGCTTGAACAGCCACCGCCCCAAGGCATAGGTCACCGCCCCCATCCGATAGGCCGCCACGAACGGCGTGCGCGACAGGGCAAGTTCGGTCGTGACCGTTCCGGACGCCGCTAGCGCAACATTTGCGGCATCGAACGCGGCGAACTTTTCATCTTCGGTTTCGATGATATGCAGCGGGGTCGGCCAATCTTCTGTGGCCGCATGCACGCGCGCCGCCACATGGGGCACGGTGGGCAGCAGTGTGACCAGGCCGGGCACCTGCTTGCTGATGAGGCGCACTGCATCGCGAAAGACAGGCATGATGAAGCGGATTTCGTTGGTCCGGCTGCCGGGCAGGAGCGCAAGAACTGGCGCCTGCGCAGCAATGCCGAGATGCGTGCGTAAGGCTGCGCCACCTTTCATGCGGGCGGCGCGCTCAATCACCGGATGACCGACGAAGACCGATTTGAGACCGTGTTTTTCAAAAAAAGGCGCTTCGAATGGCAGCAATGCGAGCACGAGATCAAAATACTTTGTCATCGCGCGTGCACGATAGGCGCGTGAGGCCCAGACTTGCGGCGCAACATAGTTGATCGTGACGATGGCGGGATCGGCGCGTTTGATGGCGCGGGCAATGCGATGGGTAAAATCCGGGCTGTCGATCAGCACAATCGCATCCGGCCGCGTGGACAGTGCGAAGTCACGGGCCTGGCGCACACGGG
>DATJDE010000070.1:0-8150 GCA_035497595.1 Rhizomicrobium sp.
CGCGACGGGAATTGAGATCGCCGATCACGCCGCCGAGGAAATCTTCCGGCGTCACGACTTCGACCTTCATGATCGGTTCCAGCAGCTTCACCGCGCCACGGCTTGCGAGTTCGCGGAACGCAGCGCGGGCCGCGATATCGAACGTCAGCGCGTTGGAGTCCACTTCGTGGTACTTGCCGTCCGTCAGCGTCGCCTTGAAGTCGATCACCGGGAAGCCGGCGAGAAGACCGGAGTCTTTCTGCGCCTTCAGGCCCCTTTCAACGGACGGAATGAATTCTTTCGGCACCGAGCCGCCTACCACATTGTTGGCGAACACAAAGCCCGAGCCCGGGGGAAGGGGTTCAAAATCGATCGTCACTTCAGCAAACTGACCCGAACCACCCGTCTGCTTCTTGTGGGTGTATTTCACTGTCACGGGGCGGGACAGCGTTTCGCGATAGGCCACCTGCGGCGCGCCGACATTGGCATCGACCTTGTAGGTCCGGCGCAGGATGTCGACCTTAATTTCGAGGTGAAGTTCGCCCATGCCCTTGAGGATGGTTTGGCCGGATTCCTGATCGCTCGACACGCGGAAAGACGGATCTTCCTGCGCGAGGCGATTGAGGGCCACGCCCATTTTTTCCTGGTCGGCTTTGGTCTTCGGTTCGATGGCGACTTCGATCACCGGATCGGGGAATTCCATACGTTCCAGGATCACCGGATTGTTGGGATCGCAGAGCGTTTCGCCGGTGGTGGAGAGCTTGAGGCTGGCGAAGGCAACGATGTCGCCGGCAAAAGCTTCCTTGATGTCTTCACGGCTGTTGGCATGCATCAAAAGCATACGGCCAACGCGCTCGTTCTTTTCTTTGACCGAGTTCAGTACACCGGTGCCGCTGGTCACCGAGCCGGAATAGACGCGCACAAAGGTGATCGAACCGACGAAGGGATCGTCGATGATCTTGAATGCGAGGCCGGAGAACGGTGCCTTGTCGTCCGCAGCGCGTTCGACTTCGTTGCCTTTGAGATCCAGGCCTTTGACGGGCGGGATATCAAGCGGCGACGGCAGGAAATCAACCAAGGAGTCAAGAAGGAGCTGCACGCCCTTGTTCTTAAAGGCAGAACCGCAAAGCACCGGCACAAAGCTGAAATTCATTGTGCCCTTGCGGATGCAACGGCGCAGATCGGCTTCGTTCGGTTCAGTGCCGTCGAGATAGGCTTCGAGGAGCGCATCGTCCTGTTCGACGGCGGCTTCCACCAGCACGGCGCGCAGTTCTTTGGCCTTGTCGAGCAGATCGGCGGGAATTTCATATTCGTCGGCGGCGGCGCCCAACTGTTCGTTGTTATAGATCAGCGCCTTCATGCGCACGATGTCGACGAGGCCCTTGAAACCGGCTTCCGCACCAATCGGCCAGCAGAGCGCAATCGGACGCGTGCCCAGACGATCCACCATCATGTCCATGCAGCGCTGGAAGTTGGCGCCGATGCGATCCATCTTGTTTACAAAGCAGATGCGCGGAACGTGATATTTGTCGGCCTGGCGCCACACGGTTTCGGATTGCGGCTCAACACCGGCGACGGCATCGAACACGGCGACCGCGCCATCGAGCACGCGCATGGAGCGTTCGACTTCAATCGTGAAGTCGACATGGCCCGGCGTGTCGATGATGTTGATGCGATGCTCTTTCCAGTAGCAGGTCGTCGCGGCGGACGTGATGGTGATGCCGCGTTCCTGCTCCTGCTCCATGAAGTCCATGGTGGCGGAGCCATCATGGGTTTCACCGATCTTATGGTTCTTGCCCGTGTAATACAGAATACGCTCGGTCGTGGTCGTCTTGCCGGCATCGATGTGCGCGGCAATGCCGATATTGCGATATTTTTCGAGCGGGGTTGTGCGGGGCATCTTCTATACTCTGTCTGAACGCTTACCAGCGATAATGCGAGAACGCGCGGTTCGCATCTGCCATCTTGTGGGTGTCTTCACGCTTCTTGACGGCGCTGCCACGATTGTTCGCGGCATCCATCAATTCGCCGGACAGGCGACCTGTCATTGTCGGCTCGTTGCGGCCACGGGCGGCTGTGATGAGCCAACGGATCGCCAGAGCACGCGCCCGATCGGTGCGCACTTCGACAGGCACCTGATAGGTGGCACCACCGACGCGGCGGGACTTCACTTCAATGGCCGGCGAGACGTTGCGCAGGGCTTCATGGAAAACCTGAAGCGGATCTGTGCGGGTCTTCTGCTGGATGGTGTCGAACGCGCCGTAGATGATGCCTTCGGCAGCAGACTTCTTGCCATCGTACATCAGGCTGTTCATGAATTTGGCCAAGACCAGATCGCCAAATTTGGCATCCGGGTTGATTTCGCGGCGTTCAGCGCGGCGGCGACGTGACATCGTTTCTCTTCCTTATTTCGGACGCTTGGCGCCGTAGAGCGAGCGACGCTTCTTACGGTCTTTAACGCCCTGCGTGTCGAGCACGCCGCGAATGATGTGGTAGCGAACGCCCGGAAGGTCTTTCACGCGTCCGCCGCGGATCAGCACCACCGAGTGTTCCTGAAGGTTGTGCCCTTCACCGCCGATATAGGTCACCACTTCGTGGCCGCCCTTGCCGGTCAGACGAACCTTGGCGACTTTACGCAGCGCCGAGTTCGGCTTTTTCGGCGTCGTCGTATAGACGCGGGTGCAGACGCCGCGCTTCTGCGGGTTACCCGCGAGCGCAGGCACCTTGTTGCGTGTCGGCTTTTCGCCGCGCGGCTTGCGGATCAACTGATTGATCGTCGGCATACTGATTCCCTGTTTCATGTCCAACATGGACACATAGAACAAACACAAACCGGGGCTTGAGCCTTTCGGCCCGCCCCGTACATGCGGAGGACTGGAGAACGCCTCGAGTCGCGCGTGCAAAGCTTTCAAAACTAGCTTCCCAACAGCGTTTCGCGGGCTTTGTGCCCGGGACTGCCTGTCCTGGAAGGTGGCGCTGTATAGAAGTGGGGGGTGGCCCGGTCAACCCCCGGATAACGATATGATAACGGGCCGCAGGGATTTTAACTCAGCGCCAGCACCGCCCGCACCGCCATGGCCATCAGAACCAGTGTGGACAGCGCAAAGACGGTGAAGCGCAAGGGCACCACATTCACCGTGCACTGGATCAGCGTGTGAATCACCCGAAGGCCGACATAGGCCCACGCCAACACTATATATAGATGATCCTGACCACCTGATAGGTAGATGTAGAATACCAGCGCGTAGAAAATGGTCGGCTGTTCCATCAAGTGATTGTAATTATTGGCAACCTGACGGACGTTTTCGGGCAAAACGTCCAGCGAACCGGGGAAACGGGCGCTTTGTGGCGCGATACCAGCGCGTTGCATGGCAGGAATCCGGGTAGCGTACATCCAGATCCAGACCACCAAAGATAGGACAATAAGTGCCAGAACGGGCGTGAGAATCGATGTCATGCAGTCCCCCTGAGGTGTTTATGCCGACAGTTTAGCGCAAGTTTCGCCGGATAAAAGGAATCAGTTCAGGGCCGCACAGGTTTAGGCGTCCACCGATTCTCGGGCGGCGGAGGGCAGAACGCGCACGCGCGCCTTGCGTTTCTTGAGCCACATCGCAGCGCCGGTGAAAAGAAACAGCGCCGGGAGCAGGCCTGACAGGAAAACAAGGAAGCGCCACAGCCCACCCCAGCCATCGCCGACATGCAGCGGGCGCTGCCAGGCCATGAACCTGTCGGCGCTGTTGGCGCCCCCATCGCGTATGGCGGCAATTTTATTACGCCATGGATCGACAAAGGCGACGGTGACCGGGCCGTTTTTCTGGGTGCCGAGGGTGATGCGCCAGGCGGCATCGGGCTTTGCCGGAATCGCGATGGTGGTGATGTCGGCATTCGGCAGATGCGCTTTTACCAGCGCTGCGGCTTGATCGAGGCCGATGGGGTTGGCCCCTTTGATTGGCGTGACGGCGGGGCCAGTACGGGCATTGAAGCTGGGCGTGGGCGCAGGATCGGCCTGGCCGAAGCTCACGAGGCTGCGGGTGGACACCGGAAAGGCGATGGCGACGCCGGTGAAGCTGACAATCACGAAGACGATGAGGCCCCAAATGCCTGCCGCGCCATGCAGGTCACGGTGCAGCCAGTAGCCACGCGCGTTGCGGCGCACGGTGAAGGCGCCGGTCCATTGGTCACGGCGCGGCCACCACAGGATGCTGCCGCTGAGCCCGAGGAGCAGCATAGCCACGCCCAGCCAACCGACGAGCTGCCGCCCTTCCCTGCCTGGCACGAAAAAGCGGCCATGCAGATCGTGCATCAGGCGGAAGACGCTGTCGTTGGCGCTGGGGTGGGCGCCAAGGACCACGGCGCTGGCCGGATCGACATAGACATCGGTGGCTTTGCGCGTGGCGGCGTTCTGAAACCGGAAGGCTGCTGGTTCGCCCTTTGCCTGCGGCAGGGTGAGGGTGGTGCTGAGGCCCGCATAGCTGGTTTTTTCACGGGCGGCGGCGAGCAGCACATCCAGCGGCAGGGCAACGCCTATGGCCGTGGCTTTGGGCGCGGGGGCTTGGGCGAAGGCGAGCATATCGTCGTGATAGACCAGCGCACTGCCTGAAAGACCGAGCAGCGCGAAGAGCAGGCCGAGGGTGAGGCCGGTCCACAGATGGAGCTGGAAAAGGACGTTGCGGAATGTCATCTGCGGCTGACCACGGGAAGGTTCGCTGTTGATTAGCAAATAAGGCGGCACTTCCTGCAATTCATTTGCAAACGCAATTGTCGCAGGCTATGCGCCTGTGGTGTTGCGCCGAGCGGGGCTGAGCGACTATGGCTCGGTCCTGTAGGCATGGATGTTGGCGAAGATGTTTGGCGCGGGCGTGAGGAACAGGCAGGGAGCGCGGCTTTGGCTGACGCTGCTTGTCGTGCTCGGCTTTGCGGTCCAGAGCTACAGCGTTCAGACACATATTCATCCATTGGCGCCATCGCGCGTTGCGGCGGCGACGACGCCGGGTGAAAAAGGCGCGCCTGCGCACCGCAAAGCCCCCTCTCCGCTCGATCAGGGGTGCCCGCTCTGTCAGGCGGTCGCCCATGCGGGCCACACCGTCCTGCCGGACGTTGTGGCGGTTCTCGCACCGACGCTCAGCGTACTGATCATCACCGACGAACGCGCCGCCCCTGTCGGCACGCAGCCGACACGCCATGGCTGGCAGAGCCGCGCGCCACCTATCGCCTGACCCCACATCATCGTTCGCCAACCATGCCTTTCACGGCGTGGTGCTGTTGGTCGTGGCCGACGCGCATGCACGCGCGGCCAGTTCTCGTGGAGTCAGTTATGTTCAGATTTTCTTTGGCGCTTGCGCAGGCAAGCGTGCTTGCGGCGCTTCCCGCCTCTGCAGGCGCACAGGCCTTTTCGAATACCACACCGGAGACGGTGGTTGTGACCGCATCCCCCGTTGCTGGCCTTGCGGACCAGTTTGCCAGCTCTATTGCGCAGGTGGACCGCACGCAGATTTTGCAGAGCGGGGGCGCAAGCCTTGCCGATGCGTTGCGCAGTTTGCCGGGGGTGACGGGCTCAGGCTTTGCCGCAGGCGCAAGCAGGCCGATCATTCGCGGCTTTGATGCGACGCGGGTGGCGGTTCTGGAAGACGGGATCAGCAGTTTTGATGTTTCGGACATTGGGCCGGACCATGGCGTGCCGATTGATCCGCTCTCTGCCCAGAGCATTGAGGTGGTGCGCGGGGCGGCGACCTTGCGGTTTGGCAGCCAGGCGATTGGCGGGGTGGTGAATGCGATCAACAACCGAGTGCCGACGACCCTGCCCGATGCAGCCATCACCGGCGAGGCGACGGGCAGTTATGGTTCATCCGCCAATATGGGACAGGCTTCCGCTCTGTTCGATGCGCGGGCCGGGCAATGGGCGCTGCATGGCGACGGATTTTTTCGTGTGGCCGGGGATTATGATACGCCGCTGGGGGTGCAGCCCAATTCGTTCTTTCGCGGGGATGGGTTTTCGTTTGGCGGGTCTTATTTCTTTGGACCCGGCGACGATAACCGCATGGGCGCGGCGCTGGTGCATTATGACGCCAAATATGGGCTGCCCAGCGACTCCACATTCATTCTGATGCGGCAGACCAAGGGGATGTCGCGTTCCAGCTTCAAGATTGATGCGGGGCCGCTGACGACGCTGAATGTGGACTTTGGGTATGCCAATTATAGCCATGAGGAGAAGAACCCGGATGGGTCGGTGAACGCGACCTTTCAGGATCGCGAATATGATGGCCGGGCGGAGCAGTTGATTGGGCCGATTGGGCCGTTCGAGTCTTCCGCGTTGGGCGTTCAGATTCAGCGGCGCAATTTTTCCGCTTTGGGGGAGGAGAGTTCCTATTTGTTTCCGACCCTGACCAAGAGTTTTGCCGGGTTTGGTTTTACGGACATGGTGGTTCGCAAGGCTTTGCATCTTCAGGCCGGGTTCCGGGTTGAAAGTGTGCATCTGGACGGGACGCCTTTGAGCGATGTGCCGCTGGGGCGGGATTTTGTGCCGGTGAGTGGGGCGTTGAGCGCGCTGGTAGATGTTTCGGACAGTGTGAAACTTGGGCTCACCGCATCCAGCGCAGGCCGCGCGCCGGGGCAGACGGAGTTGTTTGCACGTGGGGCGCATGACGGGCCGCAGACATTTGAGACGGGTAATGCGAACCTTGGGGTTGAGCGAGCCAATTCGCTCGAAGGCACGCTGCGTTACAAGACCAAACGGGTGGTGCTGGAAGGCTCGCTCTGGAGTTCGTGGTTCCGCAACTTCATCTATGGCGCGCTGACGGGTGAGACCTGCGATGAGGAGGGCGCCTGCTCGGTGGGCGGCGCTGGCGGTTTGAAGCAGCTTTTCTATACCCAGCAGGATGCGCATTTCTGGGGCGGGGAAGCCAAGGGCACGATCTTTCTGTGGCAACCGGAGAGCGGCACGCTGGGGCTGAACCTTCAGGCGGATCGTGTGCGCGCGACGCTGGGCGATGGCGGGAATGTGCCGCGTATTCCGCCTTATCGTGTTGGGGGCGGGCTTTCGTGGGATGGGACGCAGATTGATGCTGGCTTCCTGCTGCTTTACGCGGGGCGGCAGACGCAGTTTGGCGCGTTCGATACGCCAACACCGGGTTATGTTTCGCTGGATGCGAATGTGGCGTGGCGGCCGTTTGCGGATCGGCAGGGCGTGGAGATTTCGCTGGTGGGGCACAACCTCACCAATGATGTTCAGCGCAATGCGGCGTCGTTCAACAAGGATGATGTGGTGATGCCGGGGCGTGATGTGCGCGTTGTGCTGCGGCTGGCGACGAACTGACGGTTCACGCAAACAGATCTATCGGCATGCCTGCGACGCGGGATTCGTGGGCGAGGAGTGCTTGCTTTAATGGCAAGCCTCCGCCGAAGCCGGTAAGGCTTCCGTTGGCGCCGATCACGCGGTGGCAGGGGATGATGAGGGCGATGGGGTTGGCGCCGTTGGCGGAGCCCACCGCGCGCGCCGCATCTGGCGTGCCGATGGATTTGGCGAGGGCGCCGTAGGATGTGGTTTGGCCGTAGGGGATTTGGGTGAGCGCTTTCCAGACTTTGAGCTGGAAGGCGTTTCCCTGTGGCGCGAGGTCGAGATCGAAAGTCTGGCGCGTGCCTGCGCAATATTCATTGATCTGCTTTTGCACATGCGCGAGGGCCAGATCATCGCGGATCGCGGTTGAGTCTTGACGCAGAGCGCGCGGTAGATCGAAAGCAAAACGCACCACCCTGCCCTCACCATCTACAAAGGCGGCGAAGGTGCCGAAGCTGTTTGGGATGGGTGCCCAGTGGTGCGGAGTTGCGGTCATGACGATACTATAGCGCCGGATGGGGGAATGCGCAGTCCGCTTCTTGCTGTCTGCTTGATTGGAGTCCGAAAACGGCCAAGATGTACGCCATGCGTGAACGACAGACTGCCCGCGTTTTATTGATCCGGCCTGACAAGCGGCTTTTGCTGGTGCGGTTTGAAGATCCGCGCGTGTTGCCGAAGTTTCGCAACTTCTGGGCCACGGTGGGCGGCGCGATTGAAGAGGGCGAGAGCGTTGAACAGGGGGCGCTGCGCGAGATCGAGGAAGAAACCGGCCTTACCGATGTGCGGCTGGGGCCGGTGGTTTGGTATGGCGAGCCGGTGATTCCGCTGAACGGTGAGC
>DATJDE010000071.1:0-1941 GCA_035497595.1 Rhizomicrobium sp.
TTCCCACTCGGGAATCAGGTAAATCGTGGGCTCGCGTCTCAGGTCGTCCAGCGTGAGCTGTGCCACTGGTTGGATCGACTCTGTGAAGCCATTCCAAGAACGGCTGCGCTGGCTTGACCACAACCGCCGATCGATTGATCAGGTCCATACGGATAACATGGGGTGTTTCAGACTCACGCTGCCTGACGATAGTAGTAGCTCAACAGGCCGCCCAGCCGTTCGCGTCGGGCGATGGCGCCGCTGTTCGCGGGAGAAGTGAGTTGTGGCGTAATCAGCGGCGCTGTAACATTTTCTGTGTAAGTTGTTTTGGGCTGGATTAGGCTAGCAATAGCTGCTTGGGGGCGAAGGGAGCCCGGAGGGCGACCGAAGCCCCAAAGCAAGCGGCGGCTCGACCTGGCCTGACTCTGGTGGAGCTCAACCTGTAACCGATGAAGACGAAAGGCAAAGGCTCCATGACTCAGACACAACCGCTAGAGACGGCTCTTTCCTCCCGCACGGAGGATTCCAAGAACTTCAAGAAATTGTTGATGGACCAGGTGCGCGCCGGGGGCGGCACCCAGGCCATGGATACCAAACAACTGTTTCAGACAATCGTGAAAGACACGCTGGAGGCCTTCCTGGAGTTGGAAATGGAAGAGCACCTTGGCTATCCCAGGCATGATCCCGAAGGCCGTGGCAGCGGCAACTCGCGCAACGGCGGCACAGCCAAAACCGTGCGCGGTGATTTTGGCGAAATCGAGATTGAAACTCCCCGCGATCGCAACAGCAGCTTCGACCCCAAGATCGTGGCCAAACGGCAAACGTCGGTGGGCAATTTTTCCGAGGCCGTCATCTCCCTCTATGCCCGCGGCCTGACCACGCGCGAAATCGAGCAACACGTCAAGGAAATCTATGGCGTGGAGATCTCGCCGCAGTTCGTTTCCCGCGTCACCGAACAGCTGCAGCAACAGATCACCGAATGGCAGAACCGCCCGTTAGAAGCCGTCTATCCCATCGTCTTTGTCGATGGCCTGCGTGTGGCGGTGCGCACCGATAAGGGCGTGCTCAAAAAATGCGTCTACACGGTGCTGGGCGTCGATCTCGCCGGCAAACAGGAAGTGCTCGGCTTGTGGATTGAAGAAACCGAAGGCGCGCGTTTCTGGCTGAAAACCTTGAACGATCTGAAGGCGCGCGGAGTGCGTGACATTCTCATCCTCTGTGGCGATGGGCTCACCGGCTTGCCCGGCGCGGTCGAGTCCGCATTCCCACAAACCGACGTGCAACTCTGCGTCGTGCATCACATTCGCAATGTCACCAAGTTCGTTTCCTGGAAAGAGCGCAAACCGCTGTGCGCCGCCATGCGCCCCATCTATTCGGCCCCGACTGTCGAGGCAGCTGAACTGGCGCTCGATCAGTTTGAGCAAGCTTGGGGCAGCCGTTATCCGATGTCGGTGGCCTCGTGGCGTACTCACTGGTACAGTCTCACCACCTTCTTCAAATACCCGGTCGAGTTGCGCCGCATGATCTACACCACCAACGCCATTGAAAGCTTGCACTCGCAAATGCGAAAAAATATCGCAAGCCGCAAACTCTTCCCGACCGACGAATCGGTCATTAAAATCCTCTTCCTAAATATCAGGAATTTTACGAACCGCTGGACCAAACGTCAGGGATGGGATATAGTCATCAATCAGTTGATGGTACTCTTTGGCGATCGGCTCAAGCTCGACTTGGTCGATGCGCTCTGATTGTTATTACTCCACCCGCTTACACAGCTCCCGTTACAGCCTCTCAATTTTTCGCGCTGGAGATCCGATTGGCCGCTCTCATCGAGTTGATGCTGGCGCTGCTGCGAGATTTCGTGCAGGCATCCTTTCGTGCTCGCGCCGCCATCGTTGCTGAAAACTTGTTTCTTCGGCGGCAACTGGCCCTCTACCAGGAGCGCAAAGTCCGCCGACGCCG
>DATJDE010000072.1:0-5706 GCA_035497595.1 Rhizomicrobium sp.
CGAAAGCGGCGGCGGCCACGCCATGGCCGCAGGCTTCGGCTTGCACAAGGACCAGCTGGAAGGCTTCTCCCGCTTCCTGGCAGCCCGCTTCGCCGATCTGTCTGGCACGATAGCAGGCGCCTTCGACCTCGATCTGGACGCACTGCTCGCCCCCTCCGGCGCCACCCCCGAATTCGTGACAGAGATGGAACGCCTCGGCCCCTTCGGCGCAGGCAATGCCGAGCCGCTGGTGGTGATCCCTGACGCCCGCCTCGTCTTCGCTGACATAGTAGGCAAAGACCATATCCGCCTGCGCCTGACCGGCGCCGACGGCACAAGGCTGGACGCGATCTCCTTCCGCAGTGCCGGAACCCCGCTGGGCGAGGGCCTGCTGGCCGCCCGAGGCCAACTGATTCACGCCGCCGGAAAGCTCAGAACCGACGCCTGGAACGGCAAAATTCGCGTGCAATTACAGCTGGAAGACGCCGCTTTAGCAGGTATTTGAAAACCCGCTTGCCAAGCCATGTACGGGCCGCTATAGCCCCGCTTCCAACCCATAACGCGCCCTTCGTCTATCGGTTAGGACACCAGATTTTCATTCTGGGAAGAGGGGTTCGACTCCCCTAGGGCGCACCATTCCAGCACCGAAGCACGACCTTTCCGCATCGCGAAGCGCGATGTAACGCGCGATTGCGGCAGCGTGCGACACCGGCGCGCTCCTCAGACGCTGCAAGTATTTCTAATGTCATGATGTTGGTTGTATTGGGGTGTCATGGCAATCATGAGACGTGCCGGGTATGGGCAGCCAAATCACACCCTCTCAGTCCCTGCGGAGCCTCACGCAGCAACCAGACTCAAAACCCTGGATGCGTTCCGCGGCATAGCAATTCTCGCGGTCTTGTTGTTCCACTACACCTATCGCTGGGGCCCGCTCGCGGGCGAAGGGCTCGATCTCTATCATTTCCAGTCGAACATCGCGTGGTTCGCCAAAGGCAATTACGGCGTACAGTTCTTTTTCATCATTTCCGGTTTTGTCATCCTGATGACGCTGGAACGGTGTCGCGACTGGAAAGAGTTCGCACTTCGCCGTTTCATGCGCCTCTATCCAACCTATATCGCGTGCATGTTTCTCACCTTCTTCATCGCGCGCTGGTTAGGCCCGCCCCAATTACAGAGCTCTTATCGTGATCTTCTCGTGGGCTTTTCCATGATCTCAGACATGTTGCATGTAGGCTGGGTGGAAGGCGCCTGTTGGACCCTCATGATGGAACTGGTGTTCTATATCTGGGTCGGGCTGATTTATTTCGCATTCCGCACAAAATATTTCGCACTGGCCTGGGTCGTGTTCTGCGTCTGCGCGCGCATTTTCGCCCATCGCTACGGGCTTGTGGGCCAGTTTTATCTGGCCGCGCCTTTTCTGTGTTATTTTTCCACTGGCATGGCGTTCTATTGCCTTTATGCAAAACGCCCGCTTCATGTCAGCATCATTTTCTTCGCGACCGCGGCCTATCTTTACTACAGATTTTGGTACAGCAACCCGCTGGAGGATCACCTCCTCGTTGCCCTGATGGTGCTGGCGTTTGCCCTGTTCGTCAGCGGAAAATTGAATTTGCTGGGCGGCGGCATTCTTGGATATGTCGGCCTCATCTCCTATCCGTTCTATTTGCTGCATCAAAACATTGGCGTGAGTGTGATCGGGCGGCTCAACGCAGTTGAATGGCTGAACGGCTGGCTGGCCGTCGGCCTGACGACGGCGCTGATGTTGCTCGCCGCGATATGCGTTCACTACCTGGTAGAATTGCCGCCGCAAAAATTCACGCGCCGGATTTTGAAACGGCAACGCGGGCTCGCAGATGCAACCGCCTGACGCTCCAACATGAGAAGGCCGCGGGTTCTACCCCGCGGCCTTCCTGTTTTGCGTCCCTTACGTCACCCCTTCACCGACAGTCTCGTATAGAAGAACCGTCCGAGGAAGTCGTAAGGCCCGCCCGCGAAGCTGTTGCATTTGCAGATGCCGTCGGCATTCAGGAAGGGCGGATCTTTATCAGCAAGATTGTTGATGCCAACAACCAGGCTGAGACCTTTTACCAGATTTGTGTCGCTAACCATGCCGCCAAGATCAAAGGCCGCACTGATGTTGTGATAGAAATAGGCCGGGATGTGGTTGCCATAGATGATCGTCGGATCGTCGTGGTTTTTTGCTCCGGCGTAGTAGGACACGTCCCAGTGCAAGCTCATCCAGTCAAAGGTGTAATTGAGATTGAGTGTGCTGCGCCAGGTGGGTTGAATGGAATCGTTGGAGTAAAGAAAAGTGCCGACATAGCTGTTGGTCGTTCCGTCGGGGTTCTGTGTGCTGTTGAGAAATTCCCGTCCGGCTTCCAGATTGATGGTGAAGTCGCCCGGGACCGGCAGCTCAAGACCGGCCGCACGCGTGCTGTAGGTTGCCTGCAGGTCCATTCCCCTTACCTGTGTGGTTCCAAAATTGGTATTCAGACTTCCAATTTGGAAAATGCCACTGGCGTTGCGCGAAATCTGGCTGCAATAGGTTGGATTCTGAGCCACATAGCAGCCAAGAACCACAAGGTCCGGACCGGCATTTTGCGCAATGCCGCCCGTGAGGATGCTGTTGGTCACCTTCACTTCATAGTAGTCGATATTGAACACGAAACCCGGCAGGAATGTTGGTGTAAGAACCGCGCCAATATTCCAGGAGCGTGATTGCTCCGGCTTGAGGTTGGGGTTGCCGCCGACGATGAGCCCGCGCTGGTCGTTTGCGAGGTTGTTTTCAGGAGATTGAAAGGCGGAGATTTCTGCGGGCGTCAGTCCCTGTGCCGTCAAAGCGACGTAACAAGCAGACCCTGGTGCGAGCGAACCCAAACCGCCGTTCGCGTTGCCGTTGATACCGCTCGCCGTCGGGATACGCGAGTCACATGGGTCTCCGGAAACAGGGATGTAGCTGATACCCTGCCCGCCAAACAGTTCGGCGACGGAAGGCGCGCGGAAGCCCGTTGCATAGGTGCCGCGGAACCGCAGGTCGTCGATGACTTGCCAGTCCCCACCGATCTTCCAGGTCTTTGCACTACCGAACGAGGAATAGTGATCGAACCGCGCGCTCGGCGTGATGACCAACGATTGCGCCATCGGTACGTCCTTAAGCACAGGAATACGCAATTCTCCGTAAACCGATGTGACGTTGTACCCGCCAGAGGTGGGCGCCGAGGGGTTGGCCGCATAGCCCAATTGCACCAACGCGTCCGGTGAATCGGCAAGGTGCTCGAAACGGCGTTCAACACCCAATGATCCCTCAACCTTTCCCGCCGGTAGTTCGAACAGTGGCCCGTTGATGTTGGCGTAGCCGTAGTTCTGATAGGAATTGTTGGTATCAATCATCGTGTAGGTCAGATAGGCAACCTGTTCCGGCGAGAGCGTACCGATGCCATTGAAGAAGTTGAATGGCGTGGCGGGAATGCTGTAACCGAATGCGGGGCTGAAAACGCAGCCGCCCGGAACGTCCACACAAGGCGTTTGGCCTGTTGCTTGAGCAAGGCGCAGCCAGTTGCCCGAGTTCAGAACACGCTGCGTGGTGTCATTACGCTGAAGAACATAGCCAATTTCCCAGTGATAATCGCTGAGGATATTTCCCTGCAGGCCAAATCTGACGCGATAGGTGTCGGCGACCTGTTTGTAGTCGCGCGGTCCGAACTCATTCGGGGTCAGATATGCGGTGATGCATCCGGCCGGGTCCTTGCACCCAACGCCATTGCTGGCATCGAAGGGTGTAATGACGGCAGTCCCATTTGGATCGCTGAACCCAGGCCAGCTCACCGGAACCATGAAGCCGCCAAACACCTTCTGGCCGGTTAAAGGATTGGTCGATGCGATCTGGTCTCCCAGCAACGGTTCGGGTCTCAGCCTTTGCTCGGAATCGCGGCGCGTAAAAAAGGCTTGCGCTACGAATGTGACGTCGGGCGTGATGTCATAGTGGCCGTTCAATGCGATTTGCGTGCGGCCAATACTACCCTGCAACGTCTGCCCACCAGGAATATCCGGGCAACCGGCGTTCAATTTTACGCGCCCCAGCGTCGGCAAGTAGGTGAGGCAGGGTAAGCCGCCGAGGGTAGGGTCGTTATACGTTGTTTCAATGCCATCGTTCCAGACGGTATGGGAATTTTCATCCTGCAGAATGTTCAACTGACTACGGAAGCTCGAACCACCTTCATTGTCGGGATCGCCGATATGCGGATCCTGTGCCCAACTGCGATCGGCTTGATCGACGACGCTCTTGTGCTCATTCAGAATGGACATCGTCAGATTGCCGCGATCGACATTGATGCCCAGTGTTCCGATGACACCATATTCATCGCCTCCGCCATGCTGGCTCACGCCGCCATGCGCGTCGATCTGCAATCCTTCAAAATTCTTTTTGGTGATGATATTGACCACGCCGCCGATAGCGTCAGCGCCATAGATGGATGAAGCGCCGTCTCGAAGCACCTCGATACGATCCACCATTGCAATGGGAACCGAATTCAAATCGGCGAGGGATGCTGCGCCGACAAAGTTCGTGAAAACAGGCACCAGCCGCTGGCCGTCGACAAGGACAAGCGTCCGCGCTGGTCCAAGATTGCGAAGGCCGATCTCTGAAACGCCTACCCCGCCATTGTTCGAAACATTGGACGAGCCGTTTGTCTGGTCTGGCCCCATCATCGTGCGCAACACGTCTTCAAGGCTGAACGCCGCTGTCATTTTGATTTCAGCGTCAGTCTTGACCGAAATTGGACTGGGACTACTTGCGTTGGTGGTTGGAATGCGAGATCCGGTGACGACCACCGTCTCAATATCGTTTTGTGCAGATGCAGCAGTGGAGAGTATGATTGCCAATGCGCTGCCGATAAACAACGCGGAGCGCAGGCCTAACGTGTTAGGTCTGGTCACGGGAACCCCCAATGGTTGGTCGTATATGCACGTTCGCTCGCGAGCGACGGCGTTTGGCGAACTCGTCAGGCGTCGTGAATTCGCTCGCTTGGGAGCAGAGCTAAGATCGCAAAACAACGCTGGTCAAAACGGATTCTTTGCAGAGTCAAATTCTCATGCAATGCGTGTCTTTACAGCATCAACTTTACGCATATGTGGCAATAGAATTGCTAATTTTGTAATGATTGAATCATTAAAATACGAGTTTAGGATTCGGCCATGTGCCTCCTACGCGCCAAGTGTTCTTGGTATGTTTTTCTTTTTCGTAGATTCGGAAGTTGATGAGCGCGCGATGAGACTGGTTTGTTGCCCTACAGCGCCTCACGCGCCGCCAGCCGCGTCTGCTTCGCCCGGTGGAAGCCGTGCATCCCCAGCTCCCATTGCAGACCCACAATTGAACCCTTGATCGGCTGCAACAGCATAAGCGCCAATACGCCGGACATCGGAGCGAAAATCGCAACCTCAACCCAGAACCCCGGATCGTAATAGATTTCAAAGATCATCAGCAGCGGCACCACAATGTGGCCCACCACGGCAATCACGCAGTAAGCGGGAAAATCGTCGGCCTTTTGTGGGGTATAATCTTCGCCGCAACGCTCGCACGTTGGCACAATCTTCAAAAACCGCCCGAACAGCTTGCCCTCGCCGCAAGCGGGGCAGGTCTTGCGAAAACCCCGCCACATGGCCTGCAACAGGGGGTTGGTCTTGCGGCGGCTTTCCATGACGAATCCTTGACCGGAGCGGTGATCCATA
>DATJDE010000073.1:0-2009 GCA_035497595.1 Rhizomicrobium sp.
TGCGGGCATCATCGCGAGCGTGCTCTATCTCACCTTTGCCACCGGCCTGCGGCCATGGCCTTCGTCTCTGCCGCGCGTCATGGCGTGGTCTGTGGTCTATCTTGGGTTGGCGATGTCGGTGAACGCGTTCTTCGGCACAAATTTCGGCTATCTCAGCGCCAAACCTCCCGGCCCTTCGCTGCTCGATGTGCTGGCGCCCTGGCCTTGGTATATCGGGCAACTGGCGCTGATCGGGCTCTGTTCGCTCCTTCTCTACTACGCGCCGTTCTTCCTGGCCGACCGGCTGCGCAAGCAAAAAAAAATCGCGCCCTGACATCTGCGGACCCACCAACGGCCAGGTATTTCTCAAGATTTTTCAGGCCCTTGCATCCATCCCCGCCGCAGCGCGCCAGAGGCGCGACCCCACACGCAACCATTGTGAAGCTCAAAGCAGGCGTGATATAATCAAGGCCAGTCGATCCCGTAAGGGTCCAACCAGATGCTTCCGCCCAGAGCGGACAACCTTCCCCCCTCAACCCCGTATCCACAAGGATGCGGGGTTCTTTTTAGCCAGTCTTCATCGAAGTTAAGCGGTCTTCACCGAAGGCATGGGCGTTTCAAACCGCCCCGAAAGTTTACGCGCAACCATTTCAATGGCGCGCGCCGCAGGCGATTGTGGATACAGCGATAGCAACGACATCTGCCGCCGCACCGCCGTCAACGCATGGGGATCGCGCGGAATGGAGCCCAGATAATCCGGCTCCTGCTTCAGAAAATTCCGCGAGACCGAAATCAAGGCATCGGCTGTACGCCGCGCCTCGCTCTCACCCGCCGTCATGTTCACAAGAATAGAGGGCCGCGCCCCGGCTTTGCGCTGTGCCAACACTTTGGAAAATGCATAGGCATCGGTCAGCGCCGCCGGGTCCGGCGTCATCACCAGAATGTTTTCGTCCGAACCCACCGCAAAGCGCATCACGGCCCCGTCAATGCCCGCACCGAGGTCCAGCAGCACGCGGTCGTATTGCGCGGCAAAGCGCAACGTGGTGAGCAGTTGGGCAATCCCCGTCTCGCTTGCATTGGCCAGCGCACCAGAGCCGGCAGGCCCGCCCAGATGGTCAAACCCCCCGCGCGTATCCACCCCGCCGAACACACCGATCACAGCGTTTTCCAGCGGCGTCTGGCCTGCCATGACACCGCCAATGTCCCCGCCACTGCCCAGCCCCAGATGCAGCGCCGTGTTGGAAAGGCCAAGGTCGGCATCGCAGAGCAATACCCGCTCGCCCAAATGCGCCAATGTATGGGCCAGCGTTGCGCTGACAAACGTCTTGCCCGTGCCGCCTTTGCCAGACCCAATGGCCGTCAGTTTTGCAAAGCCATAGTCGGATTGAAGCGAACTCATAACGGGCTCCTGCGCTCAAGGGTGTTCGATTGCAGAAGCAGCCGCGCAAGCGAAAGCGGTGTCAGTGTTTCAAGGCCACCCGCCACAAAGGGGGAGCGGGTGACATGCGCCAAAGGCAGTCCGCCTGTGGCCGCGCACAGCAGCGCGCCCAGCCGCCGCGCAAGATCGGCACAGGTCACAATTACGCGCGTGGCCCCCGCTGTCTTCAAGGCCGCCACCGTTTCCGAAATTTCCTCGGCATCGGCCATGGCCGAAACCACGGCCACAATCTCCACGCCGTCGAGCTTGGCCAGTGCTGCAAATTCCGCCCGCGCATGTCTATCGCGCGGGTCAAACCCGGCCATGTCGATGATGACCGCCGCCGTGTCGCTGCGTTCTCTTGCGATCAGCGTTTCCAGTGTGTCGCCGCCATCGGCGGCCACGATCCGCGCATTCAGATGATTGGCGAACGCTTCCAGCCGCGCCACCGCGCCCGCACCTTCCACATCCCCGGCAATCAGCGTCACTGCCCGCCCCGCAAGCCGCGCATGGGCCGCAATCTTGGCGGCAACGGCGGTCTTGCCCGCGCCATGCGGCCCCGCCAGCAACAAGGCAGGCTGGGTGGCGGCAAATAACGGCGCCGTCGGCATTC
>DATJDE010000074.1:0-1775 GCA_035497595.1 Rhizomicrobium sp.
TCCCCGCCGATGCGAAACACCGCACTGTCTCCCAGCGAAACGGAAAGAACGGGCGCATCGGTTGCCGCTTCATCGCGGTCCTGATGCAGCCCCATCTTCGCGCCATCGCGATAGAGGTTGACCAGACAACATTGGGGCGGCGCGTCATATTCCGCGACCTCCTTCCAAAGCTGCAAAAGCAAAGGCGGTATCGGCGGCCAGCTTTCGCGCGTCACCGGATGCGTCGGCCCATACCGGTAACCACTGCGCTCTGAAATCCAGCCTAGTGCGCCAAAATTGGTTTCCTCAACCGAAAATGGCGCACCGCTTTTCGGCATCACGGGGTGATAAAAAGGTGCTTCCGCAACGCCCGCCATGACGGCATCCAGCAAAGCGCCTTGCGCGCTTGCATCAAGCCATGCGCGCCACAGCACAACACCGGGCGCGATGGCGAGCCTCACCATTGCCAGCGGCTGGCTTGCGGCCTGTCAAACACGCCGCGATAGGTGTCACGCGCGCCATTCGCATCGAGCCATTGCGCAAAATGGTGCGGGTCATAGTCGGCGGCGATCCACTGCGCGATCGGCACGCCTTTGGCGCTTGTCTGCGCATAGTCAAAAAAGCGGCGCAGCCAACGCTGATGCTTTTTCGGAAAGTGCAAATAGGGCCAGCGCGAAAATTGTCTGTCCGCAGCTGCGCGCCCATCCCAGCCGCGGCTGTGAATGAGATACAGCGCGCAGGCAAAACTGGTGCGATCCTGCCCCCCCGAACATTTGACCAGAAAGGGCCGCGGTGTTGCGTCGAACGCTGCCAACAGTTGTGTCAGCATCGTTTTGGTCGGCAGTTTGCGTGAATCCAGCATGGCATCAAAATGGACGACGCCTAACCGTTCGGCCGTTTGGCGCTCGGCATGCCACCAGCCATAGGTCGGGTTGGCGCCGCGCAAATTGACAATTCCGTGAATGTTTTGCGCCGTCAGAAGGACCCCAAGCCCGCCCGCAAACGCCTGCGCCGAGCGCGCGATTTCGCAAGGCTCGACCCAGTGAAAATTATAGAGAATGTTCAAGACGTTGCGCATTATCTGACCAAACCGGACCTTCAGATTGAGCCGTTTTTCCCGCGGCTGCTTGAAAAATTCATCGCGCAAACCCGCCGGATTGCGCTCGACACACTTGCGAAACAGAGGCAGGCTACCCGCATCGCTGGTGAAGGGCTGGCGACAGGAAGGCGTTCTTGAACTTCCGATCCTTATTAGGGGAGCTTGTGATGTCGAGCTACCAGATTCATTACCTCAATCGTGAAAAGACCCTCGCCTGCCTGATGGTGGCGCAATGCGCAACGGATGACGACGCCCGCTATCTCGCCAGATCGCTGTCCGGTATCACCCATCGGACGGTGGAAGTCTGGCGCGGTGAAACGCTGGTCTATGAAGGGTTCAATCCCAACATCGCGCATTAGCTTCGCCTGAAAGCTTTCAGGCGCGATGATAAGGATGGCCCGCCAGAATGGTGAGTGCCCGATAGATTTGTTCGCTCAACATGGCGCGCACCATCAAATGCGGCCATGTCTGCGGCCCAAAGGCGAGGCTGCGGCCTGCGCGAATTTTCGGCAGCGGCAAAAGCCCGTCCGGCCCGCCAATGACGAAAACAAAATCCCTGGTGCCCGCATCGCGCATCACACCCAGCATTTCGGCAAAGTCTTCGCTGGTCATGCCCTTGCCTTTGGCGTCCAGCAAAATGACATGCGCGCCCTCTGGCACCCGCGCGGCAAGGCGCTCACATTCTTCAGTCATGCGC
>DATJDE010000075.1:0-6137 GCA_035497595.1 Rhizomicrobium sp.
GGGCGGGCTTGTGGTGTGGCAGATGCCGCTGATGCATGCCGATCGCGTGGCCGGTGTTATTGGGGTGAACACGCCGTTTCTTGCGCGCCCGCCGATTGACCCGATCATGGGGATGAAGGCCCTGTATGGCGAGGATATGTATATCGTCTATTTCCAGAAGCCGGGTGAGGCGGATACCGTTTTGGCGAAAGATGTGGGAAAAGTGTTTCGCTTTTTCATGCGCAAGAACGGGATGACCGCCGAGGCGTTTGGACAACTTCCAGAAGAATTGAAACGCTTTGCGCTGATCAAGGCACTGGATATGGACGAAGCGCTGTGGCCGGGCGAATTGCTTTTGACGGCAGAGGAAATGCAGGTTTTTGTCGACAGCTTCAACCGCACTGGGTTTACCGGCGGAATCAACTGGTATCGTAATTTTTCGCGCAACTGGAAATATTCTGGTGGGCTCGAACAGAAGGTGCGCCAGCCTTCGCTGATGATTATGGCTGAGGATGATGTGGTGCTTTCGCCCAAGATGGCGGCGGGGATGGAGCGATTTGTGCCTGATCTGGAGAAAGTGTTGATCGCCAAATGCGGGCACTGGACGCAGCAGGAACACCCTGAGGAAACCAATGCTGCGATGCTTGACTGGCTGAAACGCCGTTTTCCGGCGTGAGGGGATGATGAACGCGCAGACCGTTTTCGATATTGCCAATAATGGCATTCTGGTTTTCTGGGTACTGCTGATATTCGCGCCGCGTTGGCGGGTGACGGAGGTTCTGGTTCATTCGGCAGCGGTGCCAATTATCATCGGGCTCACCTATAGCTGGCTGATCGCTACCGTGTTTTTTGGCGGGGCGTTGCCGGAAGGTGGAAACTTTACCTCGCTTTCGGGGGTGATGGCGTTCTTTACGTCGCCCATAGCAGCGACGGCCGGGTGGATTCACTATCTTGTTTTTGATCTGTTCATTGGGGCGTGGCAGGTGCGCGATGCGCAAAAGCGCGGGGTGCCGCATCTGGCGGTTGTGCCTTGCGCGATTCTGACTCTGCTTGCCGGGCCGATTGGGTTGTTGCTGTATCTGGCGCTGCGGGCCGCTCTCAAACGGGGTGGGTTTTTATTGGACGAGCCCGTGTGAGGAAGGATTTTTGATGCCGCGGGTTGGGCTTTTTGTGACCTGCCTTGTCGATCTGGTGCGCCCGTCTGTTGGGTTTGCGGCGGTGAGGCTTTTGGAGCAGGCAGGATGCACGGTGGAGGCGCCGCGCGCACAGACCTGTTGTGGGCAGCCGGCCTGGAATGCGGGGGACAGGCGCAACGCTGAAGCGATTGCGCGCTCTGTGATCGATATGTTTGAGGGGTTTGACTATGTTGTTGCGCCATCAGGTTCCTGCGCGGGAATGTTGCGGCGACATTATCCTGAGATTTTGAAGGACGACGCGCGTTATGCGGAGCGGGCGCGTGCGCTGGCGGGGCGCAGTTATGAGCTGATGTCTTTTTTGGTGCGGATTTGCGGGGTGGCGCGCGTCGATGCCTCATGGGAGGGGCGCGTCGCCTATCATGATTCCTGTTCTAGCTTGCGCGAGATGGAGGTGCGCGCGGAGCCGCGGACGCTGCTTTCTTCTGTTGCCGGGCTTGAGATTTTCGAACTTTCCGATCCTGAAATCTGCTGTGGGTTTGGCGGGCTGTTCTGCGTGAAATATCCCGATATTTCCGAAGCAATGGCTGATGCCAAAATCGCCGATGTAACAGCGACTGGCGCCCAAATGTTGGTGGGCGGCGATTTGGGGTGTTTGTTGCATCTGGCGGGGCGGGCACGGCGCGCCGGCGTGGCTTTGGAGGTGCGCCATGCCGCCGAAGTTTTGGCAGGAGTAGAAGGGCCAGCCATGGGCGAGGCGGGCAAGGGCGACGTAGAATGATTCCCGATCCGACAGCGTTTCGCCAGGCGGCGCATGAGGCGTTGGACGATCCGCGTTTGAAGGTGGCACTTGGGCGGTTGAAGACGCATTTCGTGCAAAAGCGCGCGGATGCGTTTGAACGCTATGGCGATTTTGCGGCGCTGCGTGATGCGGGAGCAACTATTCGCGATTGCGCGCTTTCCAACCTCGACACGCTTTTGGAGAAGTTTGAACGCAATGTCACCGCGCGCGGCGGGCATGTGCATTGGGCGCGGGATGCAGGCGAGGCCCGGCAGATCGTGCTGGATATTTTGCGCAGCGCGGATGCCAAGACTGTGACCAAGGGCAAATCCATGGTGACGGAAGAAATTGGGCTGAATGGTTTTTTGGAGAAGAATGGCATCAGGCCGGTGGAGACCGATCTGGGGGAATATATCATCCAGCTTCGGCATGAACCGCCGAGCCATATCATTGCACCAGCCTTTCATCTGAACAAAGAAGACGTGGCGCAGACGTTTCGCAGCGCGCACACGGAACTTCCGCCCGAGCGTGCTTTGGATGAACGCAGTGCGCTGGTTGCGGAAGCGCGCGTGATGTTGCGCCGCCAGTTTGAGGCAGCGGATGCGGGCATTACGGGGGCGAATTTTCTGGCGGCGGCGGAAGGTGCCGCCGTCATTGTAACCAATGAGGGCAATGGCGACCTGACGCGGCTTTTGCCGCGCACGCACATTGTGGTGACAGGGCTTGAAAAAATTGTTGCGGATATGGACGACGTGTCCGTTCTGCTGCGGCTTTTGACGCGCTCGGCGACCGGGCAGGACATTACCAGTTATGTGAGCGTGGTGAGCGGGCCGGGGGATGCACAGGACGGGCCGAAGAATTTTCATGTCGTGTTGCTGGACAATGGGCGGACGGCGCTGCTCGGCGGCGAGACGGGGGAGGTGTTGCGCTGCATCCGCTGCGCGGCCTGTTTGAACCACTGCCCGATTTATAATTCGATTGGCGGGCATGCGTATGGCGCGACCTATCCGGGGCCGATTGGGGCGGCGTTGAACCCTGGGCTTTTGGGGCTTGCGCAGGCGCACCATCATCCCAATGCTTCAACCTTTTGCGGGCGCTGTGCGGAGGTTTGCCCGGTGAAGATTCCGCTGCCGTCGATCATGCGCTATTGGCGGGAAAAGGAGTTTGAGGCGCATATGGCGCCGAAGGCGATGGTGTTTGGGCTTTCGCTGTGGGCGTTTGCGGCGCGCCATCCTGCACTTTACCGGTTGGGCGCACGGGTTCTGGCGCGCGTGCTGCGGGTGATTGGGGGACGAAAACGCGCTATCCATTCGTTGCCGGTGCTGCGCGGCTGGTTTGTGGCGCGCGATTTTCCAGCGCCACAGGGCAAGACGTTTCAGGAAATGTGGCGGGCACGATGAGCGCGCGGGACGATATTTTGCGGACCATCCGCGCGCGCAAAGCCCCCGCCCTGCCCCGGCCCGCGCGTTACCGACGCGTACTGGACGACGATTTGGCTGAACGGTTTGCGACACGGGCGCGTGCGGCGGATGCGACGGTCGAGGTTTTGGAGTCGATGGCCGATGTGAGCGGCGCGGTGGCGGGGTTGCTGCGGGCGCGGAATATGGCCGCTTGCATACATCTGCCGCCGGGGAGTGCGGTGGCGGGGCTGGATTGGGGACAGGTGCGGGTTTTACAAACGCCGCCAGGGCCGGAAGATGTGGCGGTGGCGCTTGCGCCGCTGGGGATTGGAGAAACCGGGACGTTGGTGTTTCCCGCTGGTGAGGCGGCGCCCGCGAGTTGGCATTTCAGGCCGGGGTTTGAAATTGCCGTGTTGCGGGTGAGCGATATTGTGCCTGATCTGGAAACGGCACTGAGCAGTTTGCGCATGCAGTGGCCGCACACGATCAATCTGGTCACCGGGCCTTCGCGCACCGCCGATATTGAGCAGACGCTGGAGCTGGGCGCACATGGGCCTAAGGCGCTGGCGGTTTTGCTGGTGCGGGTGTGACGGAACGTTAGGCCATTATTTTGCATCGGGCTGCGCTTGCGGCTGCGCGGCGGCGAAGGCGGGGTGGGACGAGGCCGTGCTCTCGATGCGCAGGAGTGTGGGGTAGAGCGTGAGATCCAGATTGACGCGGCGGGCATTGGCCATTTGGGGGATCAGGCAAATGTCGGCCAGTGTGGGGGTGTTGCCGTGGCAATAGGCTCCGGTGGCGGGGCTGTTTGCCAGCAGGGTTTCTAGCGCCGCGAAGCCTGACGCTATCCAATGCTTTTGCCAGTCTGCGCGCTGTTTTTCGCTTGCGCCATAAGTGTGTGCAAGAAATTGGAGGACGCGCAGATTATTCACGGGATGGATATCGCAGGCGATTGTTTGGGCGATTTGGCGTACGCGCGCGCGGCCCAGGGGATCGCGCGGTAACAGCGGTGGATCGGGCGTAGTTTCATCAAGATATTCGATGATCGCGAGCGACTGGGAAATGGCGTGGCCCTGATCGATCAGGGTTGGTACGAGCTCTTGTGGGTTGACGGACTTATAAGTCGCGCTGTGTTGTTCGCCACCGTTTTTCAATAGATGGATGAACTTATAGTCAGGCTTTAGCCCTTTCAGATTCAATGCAATGCGGGTGCGATAAGCCGCGGACGAACGGAAATAGCTGTAGAGGGTGAGTGTGTCAGACATGGCGCACCATCTGCTGATCTATGGCACCGAAGATTGAGTGGCCAGCGCTATCGAACATTTCGAGGCGAATGCGGTCGGCGAATTTCATGAAGGGTGTTTGCGGGGCGCCGAGTTCGATCATTTCGCGGGCGCGGCGTTCGGCGATGCAGGCGCTGCCGGCATCTGCATTGCTGTTGGAGATTGTGCCGGAGCCGATGATCGTTCCGGCTCCCAATTGGCGGGTTTTGGCGGCGTGGGCGATCAGTTGGGGGAAGGAGAAAACCATATCTTTTCCCGCATCCGGTTTGCCGAATGGCTTGCCGTTGAACGTCACATGGAGCGGTAGATGAACCTTGCCGCCAGACCAGGCCTGGCCCAACTCATCCGGCGTTACCGCGATGGGTGAAAACGCGCTGGAGGGTTTGGACTGGAAGAAGCCGAAGCCTTTGGCGAGTTCAGCCGGAATAAGATTACGCAAAGAGACATCGTTGACCAGCATCAGGAGTTTGATGTGTTTTTCCGCAAGCGCCGCGCCGGTTCCCATTGGCACGTCGTCGGTGATGATGGCGAGTTCACCTTCGAAATCCACGCCCCAATCTTCATTGCTCGCCACAATAGGATCACTGGCTGCGATGAAGCTGTCTGATCCGCCTTGATAGATCAGCGGATCGGACCAGAAACTTTCTGGCATGGACGCATTGCGGGCTTTGCGCACCAGTTCGACATGGGTGACATAGGCTGAACCATCGGCCCATTGATAGGCGCGGGGTAATGGGGCTGCGACCTGCGCTATATCGAAAGGTCTTGTGCCTTCGGCCTGCCCGGCATTCAGCGACGCAGAGAGTTGCGTCAGGCGCTGAGCAACGTCGTGCCAATTGTCGAGCGCGTTTTGTAGCGTGGGCGCGATGTCGGCGGCGGATATGCAGCGGGAAAGATCGCGCGAGACGACGACCAGCGCACCATCCCTGCCCTCTCTCAGGGAGGCGAGTTTCATAGACCCTCCCCGAGAGTTGGGCCAAGCGGGTTTTCCCGCGGCGTTTCGGGGCAGGCGCGGTAGCTCCATTCCACTACGGTATCGAGTTCGCTGCCAAATGTTTTGGCTATAGCGGCGGCTTCGTTTGCGCGGCGTTCGGCGTTGAAGGGTTCGCTTTGGGTCTTCGCATTTTGTGAAAGAAGCGGGCCGTTGGCGATTTCCTCCGTTCTTTCTTGAGACAGAGCAAGCTCGAAGAAGCCGTTCAGGCGGGCCAGAACCGTTGCAGGATTCGCAAGGAATGTTTCGCAATCGAGGGCGGCAGAGCGCGCTGGATCACTTGCGCGGCGAAACTGGGCGATCTGCATGTGCCAGACCAGGGCTGCGACCTGAAGATCGGAGAGTTCGAACAAATCCTGTGGCGGCCATTTTGCCTGGGGATGGCCATCGGCGGCGAAGAGCGTGAATAGTTTTCGCGCGAAGATGCGGCCCATTTCGCCTTTCTTGGCGATGGAGATGAGAAAACTTTTGCAATCCGAATAGAGAAATAACATTTTCCCATCGGTTGCGCGGACCGCTTCTGGCAAAAGATTATTGACGGCGTTGGTGGGTTTTATGAGTATGCGCTCACCG
>DATJDE010000076.1:0-7601 GCA_035497595.1 Rhizomicrobium sp.
TTGTGTATCACCGGCTTCGCATAGTGCACTCTCCCACGCCGCGTAAAGCGCTACTTGACCTCGCCCGCACCTTGGAGGGGATAAAATTCCTCGCAGGAATTCACAAACTCGTTCAATTCCAAAGAGTTGCCCTCAAAATCCATGGCGTCATCTCAACAACAATTGTTGTTGACGTTTCCCCACAGTGCCATCAGATAGTTTCCGCACCCTTGCTTAAGTGGATAAACTTCCTATATTCTCCTCATAAAGGAGATAAGTCATGCCACATTCCCATTCCACAACCCCCGGCCAAGCCGAGCTGGAAGCCCAACTCGCCCTGATGACCACCGCCATCGCCCGCTGCTTCGAGCAGGCCGATGCCCCCGATCACACCGAATACCGCACCCAGCGCCGCGATGAGATTGAAAACGCCGTCCGCCTGCTCGGCCTGTCGGGCAATATCGGTCAGGCCCTCGCCAAGCTGAAAGGCGAATTCCGCCATCAAATCAGCGTGCTGCGCGATCCCCAGCCGGTCGCCGACCTAACCGCCCGCTTGGAGCCACTGTTGGCATCCCCCACCCCCTCCCCGGCAAAGTGAGGTTCAATTGGGCAAGCGCACCGGGGGCAAACGTGGCGCCCCCTTCGGCAACACCAACCGCCTGATCCATGGCCGCTACCGCGCCAGCCGCATCGCGCGGCGCAAAGAGATCATGCAACTCGTCCGGCAAGGCCGCCGCCTTCTGGCGCAGTTTGCCGCCGTCCAAAGCCCCTGCCCGCCGCCGCCCGAACCGTGTAAGCACTCCCCCCATGAGCGAGAACGACCACAGCGAAGACAACCACGTCGAACCGACCGTCGACCCCGAAACCGCGCGCAAATTCTTCGCAGGCCCTTGCGATTTCATCTGGGGTGCGTCGAGCATCGACAACCTGCCCCCGATCACCCTGCCGGAGGTGGCCTTTGTCGGCCGCTCCAATGTCGGCAAGTCCAGCCTGATCAACGCGCTCACCACCCGCAATGCGCTGGCCCGCGTCTCCAACACCCCGGGCCGCACCCGCGAAATCAATTTCTTCCGCCTGAACGAGCGGCTGATTCTCGCCGACCTGCCGGGCTACGGCTACGCCAAGGCCTCCAAAACCCTGACCGCCGAATGGCAGGCGCTGATCTTCGCTTACTTGCGCGGCCGGGCCAGCCTGCAGCGCGTCGCTCTGTTGATCGATTCGCGCCGCGGCATCGGCGACCTCGACCGCGAAGTGATGAAGCTGCTCGACAAGTCCGCCGTCTCCTATCTGCTGGTGCTCACCAAGCTCGATCAGTTAAAAGACGCGGAAGCTGCGCAAGTTATCGAAAGTGCAATCGCAGAATCGAAAAAGCATGTTGCGGCCTATCCTGGGCTGGAAGCAACATCCGCCCTGAAAGCCCAAGGATTGGAAGGGCTTCGGTCGCACATGGTGGCGCTGGCGGCCCCCTGACTTTGCCGCTATAACGCCCGCGCTTTTCGAGGGCGGCACAACCCAATGGCGCTTCAGGACGATTCGACTCAAGACCGCAACCTGCGGGTAATGGCGCGCTGGCGCTCCACCGCCCGTGTGCTGGTCGAGGCGCTGCCCTATATTCTGAAATACGACAACAAAATCATCATCGTGAAATATGGCGGCCACGCCATGGAAGGCGGCGTCAGCGAACATTTCGCCCAGGACATCGTGCTGATGAAGCAGACCGGCATCGACCCCGTGGTGGTCCATGGCGGCGGCCCGCAAATCGGCGCCATGCTGAAGAAACTCAACATCCAGTCCAGCTTCGTCGATGGCCTGCGCGTCACCGATGCCGCCGCCGTCGAGGTGGTGGAAATGGTCCTCACCGGTTCCATCAACAAACAGATCGTCAGCGGCATCAACGCCGCCGGTGGCAAAGCGGTCGGCCTGTCGGGCAAGGATGGCAACCTCGTCATCGCCCGCAAACTCGATCACGTCAGCAAAGGCGAAAAGGTCGATCTCGGCTTTGTCGGTGAACCCTGCACGGTGAATCCGCAAATCCTGCGCACCATCATCGCCTCCGACCTGATCCCCGTCATCACCCCCATCGGGGCTGGCACCAAAGGCGAAACCTTCAACATCAACGCCGATACCGTGGCAGGCGCCGTCGCCGGATCGCTGGCCGCCGAACGGCTGATCCTGCTCACCGACGTTGAAGGCGTGCTGGACCGTGACCGCAAGCTGATCCCCAAACTCACCGTCGCCGATGCCCGCGCCCTGATCGCCGATGGCACCATCTCGGGCGGCATGATCCCCAAAATAGAAACCGCGATCGATGCGGTGGAATCCGGCGTGAAAGCCGCGGTCATTCTCGATGGCCGCATCCCCCATGTGCTGATGCTCGAACTCTTCACCGAACACGGCGCCGGCACCATGATCACGGCGGAATGAAGGGCGCGCCCGCCGCCGGATGCCTTGTTCTTCTCGCCGCATTTTTTGCGGCGGCGCCCGCGGATGCAGCGCTCACACTCTGCAACCGCACCAGCTATGTGCTCTATGCCGCCACCGGCGAAACCGCCCGCCCGACCATCCGCACCAAAGGCTGGCTGCGCCTGACACCCGGTACCTGCGCCGAAGCGATTGCCGGCCCCCTCAAATCACCGCCCTATTACGTCTACGCCCAATCCTCCCGCGCCCATTCCGGCCCCTCCCGCATCTGGGGCGGCGAAAACCCGCTCTGCGTCGCCCACGGCAATTTCACCCTCACCACCCCCGCCCGTGCCCGTTGCGCGACAGACGATTCCTTCGAAGCAGGGTTCAGCCAAACCACCACCAACGGCAAAGCGGATTTCACCCAAACGCTGACCGAAAAGCCGTCGCTCGTCACACTCGATCAAGCCCGCATCGCAGGCGTGCAGCGCCTGCTGGTCGACAACGGTTACAAACTCGCCTTGACCGATGGCAACACCGACAAGGCCACCGAAACCGCACTGGCCACATTCCGCCGCAAGGCCAAACTCTCCCGCAAGGCCAACGCCGACGACATTTCTAAAGCCCTCGAAACCGCCGCAGGCAAAACCGCAACCCCAGCGGGCTATTCGGTATGCAACAGCACCGACGCACCGTTCTGGGCCGCCATCGGTATGAAGTCCGGCAAAGACTGGGTGTCACGCGGCTGGTGGAAAGTGCCGCAAGCAGGCTGCGCCACCGCCATCACCGAACCACTCACCACCGACCGGGTTTATCTTTACGCCGACCTGCCCGGCAAGAAACCGCGTCTGTCAGGCCGCAACACGTTCTGCGTCACCGACATCGCCTTCGAGATCAGCGGCAAAACAAACTGCAAACAACGCGGCATGCGCGATGCGGGCTTTGCAGAAACCAATACCAAGGGCAAAGACGGCTATGTCGCGCGCATAGGCCCCAAGGGCCTGATGCCTACACCGGCACGTCAAAATAACTCAAATGCCACCGCATCTCGTCGTCGTTGAGCGCAAATCCCACGCCTTCACGCGCGGGCAACAATTCATCCGTCGGCAGCTTCATCACAAAGCGCTGAATTCGAAAAGCAAGGCGCATGCTGAGCCCGGCATGCCAAACCAGCGCCGTCAGTGGCTTGGCCGATCTGAACTGAATGATCTTGCGCACCGTTTCCTGTTGCACGCCCGACAGAAACGACAGCGCCAGAATCACCACGTCGCGCTGCCCCGCTTCTGCGGCAAGATCCACAAACACTTCATCCAGCCTGCCTGCACGGCGCGCCTCATCCACCATATCGGCCGCGATCTTTTCCTCCGATTGCTGCGCCTCTTCATCGCTTTCGATACGCTGGCGCAACTGGCGGTTCAGGTGATTGCGGGTTTCCTGGTTCAGCTTGTGGCGCGTGCTCAAGACCTCGATCAACGCCGCGCCCACAAAAGACGCAATGCGCCGTATCGCACGCTGGGAAAGATCGACCCGCATCACCAGCGGCTGATGCCAGTCGCGAATGATTTCAGCATGGGCGATGATACGGTTCAGCGTCTCTTCCCGCACGGCGGCATCCGGGTTGGCCAGCAAGGCCGCCACAGCCGGGACCTCCAACGAGGTGACAATCGCATCGGCCACATTCGCACTGAGGAATTTGCGCCGCGCGATAGAACAGAGCGCCTCCTTCGCCTTGGCACTGGCGATGACCTCCAGCAGATCGGCGTCGGAGAGCAGAGGCGAGTATTCAAGGATCGGCGCACAGACGATTCCGTCCAGATCAAAGGCAAGTGCGCGGATCACGTCCTTCGGCACGCAGTCGAGCGCCCTGATCTCCTCAGCCAGAATGGCCCGCACCCGTGCAAGCTGGTCATGGGCCAGCGTCTCCAGCGTTTCGATGGTGAGGGCGCGAAGCCGCTCGCTTTCCTCCTTCGCCAGATCTGGCATCAAGCGGCCAATCTTGCGGGCCAGCTCGGCACGCACCTCCTCATCCGCATCGTCGGCCAGAAGGCGATTGGCCTGGGCAGGGGTCGCAACATTGCCCGCCACGCTGCGGCGGATCGTCGGCGCCCCTTCGACCGCCAGATAATACAGCACCTCCGCGCTCGTATCCGCGCGCACCGCCAACGCCCGTTGCGCGGACATCTTTCGCGCCTCCAGGATTTCCAGAACTTCTGCCTGGGACAGCCTGTCCGGCAGTGCGTCGTCTGGTCTGGTTCCCCGTTTTGTCACCATCATCTCCCGTATGACAGGAGTGTCGGTGTCGGCGCCTTAATGTTCCTTGAAGGAAGGTGGTTAGCGGCCAACTTGCCCGGCCATGCCCGATCCCCCATGGTCGGCCCCATGCAACCCGATTTTAGCCATGTCCGCGTCTGGATCTTCGATCTCGACAACACCCTTTACCGGGCCTCCAGCGATCTTTTTGCCCAGATCGATGCCCGCATGCAGGGCTTTGTGGAGCGGCACCTTGGGGTGGATGGGCCAGAAGCACGCCGTATCCAGAAAACCTATTACCGCGAACACGGCACCACCCTGACCGGACTCATGCGGTTGCACGATGTCGATCCCGAAGACTTTCTGGCCGATGTGCACGCTATCGACCTTTCAGCCCTTGAGCCGGATTGGGGGCTGAATGCCGTCCTCGCGGCGCTGCCGGGCAAGCGCTTCGTCTTCACCAATGGCTGCCGGGATCACGCCGCGCGGGTGCTGGCCCGCACCGGCCTTACCGATGCTTTCGACGATATCTGGGACATTCGGACCATGGCGTTTACCCCCAAACCGCTGCCCGCTGCCTACGCCCACGTCGTCGCCAAAAGTGGCATCGCACCTGCCGAAGCGGCGTTTTTCGATGACATCGCACGCAACCTCGTGCCCGCGCATGCCGCCGGGATGACGACGATCTGGGTCAGGAACGATTCAGAATGGTCCACGCAGGGGCCGCAATTCCCTGTCGCCGGGCCGGAAAATATCGACTATGAAACCACCGATCTCGCCACCTTCTTGAACACAATCAGGACCGCACCATGACGTCACTTGCCGCTGCCGAACCCCTTATCGAGGATGCCTGGGAAAACAGGGACAGCCTGTCCTTCTCCACTGGCGGCGCTGTGCGCGAGGCGGTGGATGCGGTGCTGGATGCGCTCGATTCCGGTACAGCGCGTGTGGCCGAGAAGATCGGCGACGAATGGCATGTGCATCAGTGGCTGAAAAAAGCGGTGCTGTTGTCGTTCCGCCTGAACGATATGAAAGTTATCGGCGGCGCACCGGGTGGTGCGACCTGGTGGGACAAGGTGGACTCCAAATTTGCCGGCTGGGATGAGGCGCGTTTTCGCGCCGCCGGGTTTCGCGCAGTGCCGGGAGCAGTGGTGCGCCGCTCAGCCTTTGTTGCCAAAGGCGCGGTATTGATGCCGAGCTTCGTCAATCTGGGCGCCTATGTGGGTGAAGGCACCATGGTCGACACCTGGACCACGGTTGGCTCCTGCGCGCAGATCGGGAAGAACTGCCATTTGTCAGGCGGGGTCGGCATTGGCGGCGTGCTGGAGCCTTTGCAGGCATCGCCCGTCATCATCGAAGACAATTGCTTTATCGGCGCGCGGGCCGAAGTGGCCGAGGGTGTGATCGTGGGCGAAGGCTCGGTGCTTTCGATGGGCGTTTATTTGGGCCAATCGACCAAGATCGTGGATCGCGCGACCGGCGAAGTGATGTATGGCCGCGTGCCGCCGTATTCGGTGGTCGTTTCGGGCACCTTGCCGGGCGCCCCCGGCCAGCCATCGCTCTATTGTGCTGTGATCGTGAAGCGGGTCGATGCAAAGACACGATCCAAGACCTCGATCAACGATCTGTTGCGCGATTAAAACGGCAAAATCCCATGGCTCTTGATCCGCTCTCGCTCTCCCAGGACCTGATCCGGTGCGCTTCGGTGACGCCGCTGGATGAAGGCGCGCTGGGTGTTTTAGAGACGGCGCTTTCCAGCCTTGGTTTTGCCTGTCAGCGCTTGCGCTTTGAAGCGCCCGAGACCGCGCCGATCGACAATTTATATGCCCGCATCGGGCGCCAAGCACCGCATCTGTGCTTCGCCGGACATACCGATGTGGTGCCGCTGGGCGATGCGGCGCAGTGGACGCGCGCGCCCTTTGGCGCAGAGATTGTTGACGACGTTTTGTATGGCCGCGGTGCTGCTGACATGAAGACCGCGATTGCGGCCTTTGCCTGTGCGGCGGAGCGCCATCTTACCAAAAGGCCGCTCAAGGGATCGATCAGCTTTCTCATCACCGGCGATGAAGAAGGCATTGCGATCAATGGCACACGCAAGATGCTCGACTGGCTTTCAAAAAACGGCCAGGTGCTTGATCATTGCATCGTCGGCGAACCTACCTCTGCAGCAACATCGGGCGACACGCTGAAGATCGGGCGACGCGGTTCGATCAATTTTCGTGCTGTGGTGCGCGGTATTCAGGGCCATGTCGGCTATCCGCAGCGCGCGCTGAACCCCATTCCAATTCTGGCAGCTTTGGTGAGCAGGCTGGCGAGCGAACCGCTGGACAGCGGTACGCCGCATTTCGAGCCATCGACGCTCGCCTTCACCAGTGTCGATGTCGGCAACGACGCGACCAATGTGATTCCTGCCGAGGCAGCGGCACGGTTCAACATCCGCTTCAACGACCTTCATACGCCAGACACGCTGAAGTTGCGCATCGAGACCACCGCGATGGATGTGGCGCGGCAGATGGGGGGAGATATTTCTGTGACAGCGCAGGTGAGTGGCGTTGCGTTTCTAACCGCGCCGGGGCCATTTACTGCGCTGCTGTCAGAGGCGGTGGAGAAAGTGACGGGGCGCAAACCAGACTATTCCACCAGCGGCGGTACGTCGGATGCGCGCTTTATCAAGGACTTTTGCCCGGTGGCCGAGTTAGGGCTGCCCGGAACCACCATGCACAAGGTCGATGAGTGCATGCCGGTGGCGGAGATTCATCGCCTGACCGACATCTATGAATCCGTGCTGGACCATTACTTCGCCAACCCACCGAGATGAACGACGCCAGCATCGGAGTATTTGATTCCGGCATGGGCGGGCTCACCGTCCTGCGGGCGCTGACGGCGCGGTTGCCGGGGGAAAATTTTCTCTATCTGGGCGATACCGCCCGTCTGCCTTATGGCACCAAAAGCGCGGACACGGTGAAGCG
>DATJDE010000077.1:0-9214 GCA_035497595.1 Rhizomicrobium sp.
TGGAAACCAAATTCGCCCAGTCGCAAAAGATGCAGGCCGTCGGCCAGTTGGCCGGCGGGGTCGCGCACGACTTCAACAATCTGCTCACCGTCATTATCGGCAATTGCGAATTCCTCTTGATGCGCCATCAGGCGGGCGATCCCTCGTTCAAGGAAATCAACGAGGTGCATCAGAACGCCCTGCGCGCGGCGACGCTGGTGGGCCAGCTTCTCGCCTTCTCGCGCAAGCAAACCCTGCAACCGCGCGTGCTGGCGCTGGGCGATGTGGTGAGCGAGCTCAGCCACATGCTGCGCCGGCTGCTGCGCGAAGGCGTGGACTTAAAACTCGAAAATCAAAACGATCTATGGCCGGTCAATGCCGATGAGGCGCAGCTTTCCAACGCCATCATCAATCTGGTGGTCAATGCGCGCGATGCCATGCCCAAGGGCGGCACGGTGCGCATCACCACCTCCAACGCGGTGACGCTGGAACCGGCCCCGCTCGGCACCGCCATCATGCCGCCGGGCGATTATGTGCGCATCGAAGTTGCCGACAAGGGCACCGGCATCGCCAAGGAACATCTGAGCAAAATCTTCGATCCCTTCTTCACCACCAAATCGGTCGGGCAAGGCACCGGCCTTGGCCTTGCCACCGTCTATGGCATCGTCAAACAGACCGGCGGCTTCATCACGGTGCAAAGCGAGCTGGGCGAGGGCACAGCCTTTCGCATCTTCCTGCCGCGCCACCATGTCGATGCCAACGCCTCCACGCCCGAAGACACACAACTGGCCGCCGCCACGCGCGACGTCACCGGGCAGGACACAATCCTCCTGGTGGAAGATGAAGACGCCGTGCGCAGCTTTGCCGCCCGCGCGCTTCGGATGCGCGGCTACCAGGTGCTCGAAGCTCCCGGCGGTGACGAGGCGCTGGAGATTGTCACCTCCGGCAGCCAGAGCATCGATCTTCTGATCACCGATGTGGTGATGCCGAACATGGATGGCCCAACCCTGGTGCGCCATGTCCGCCACCTGCGCCCGGAAATGAAAATCATGTTCATGTCGGGCTATGCCGAAGAAGCCTTTCGCCGCCATGACGAGAAGGCCGAAGACCTCCATTTCCTGCCCAAACCCTTTGGCCTCAAGCAGCTTGCGGCCAAGGTGAAGGAAGTGCTCTCCGGCACCCCGCCGCCCGCCGCCCGGCCCTGAGCTGGAGCGAATCTGTCGTTGCGCGTTTGGTGGGCCGCCACAGTCCTGTCAGAGTCGCGCACTAACGCGAACACGACAAGAACAGTTTTCTATATGTATTAGTGAAAACAATACCTTACATAACATCTTGCAGACAAGAACAAAACATGTACTGTCGCCTTCATTGCGGGGCCGGAAGCCCTGTGAAATAAGGAGATGACAGTCATGGCACAGGCGGCGTTACAGGTGGTGGGACGGGAAGACGGGGACCGGAAACGGGCGCTGGAAGCGGCGTTGTCTCAAATTGATCGGGCTTTTGGCAAAGGTTCCGTGATGAAACTGGGCCAGCGCGATCTGGGGCTCGATACCGACACGGTCTCGACCGGCTCGCTCGGCCTCGACATCGCACTGGGCATTGGCGGCCTGCCACGCGGCCGCGTCATCGAAATTTACGGCCCCGAATCCTCGGGCAAGACCACACTGGCGCTCCACGCCGTGGCCGAAGCCCAGAAAAAGGGTGGCATCGCCGCCTTTATCGACGCCGAACACGCCCTCGACCCGATCTATGCCCGCAAGCTCGGCGTCGATATCGACGAATTGCTGATCTCCCAGCCCGATACCGGCGAACAGGCGCTCGAAATCACCGACACGCTGGTGCGCTCCGGCGGGATCGACATCATCGTGATCGATTCGGTCGCCGCCCTCACCCCGAAGGCCGAACTCGAAGGCGAAATGGGCGATTCCCTGCCCGGCCTGCAAGCCCGGCTGATGAGCCAGGCCCTGCGCAAGCTCACCGCCTCGATCTCCAAGTCCAACACCATTGTCATCTTCATCAACCAGATCCGCATGAAGATCGGCATCATGTTCGGCAACCCGGAAACCACCACCGGCGGCAATGCCCTGAAATTCTACGCCTCCGTCCGCCTCGACATCCGCCGCATCGGCGCGATCAAGGACCGCGAAGAGGTCGTGGGCAACCAGACCCGCGTGAAAGTGGTGAAAAACAAGGTCGCACCGCCCTTCAAACAGGTGGAATTCGACATCATGTATGGTCAGGGTGTCTCCAAGACCGGCGAACTCGTCGATCTCGGCGTCAAAGCCGGATTCGTTGAAAAGTCGGGCGCCTGGTACTCTTATGATGGCCAGCGCATCGGCCAGGGCCGCGAAAATGCCAAGCAGTTCCTTGCCCAGAACAAGGACCTTGCGGACAAGATCGAAGCCCAGGTGCGCCAGAATGCAGGCCTGATCGGCCAGGCCCTCGTCCATGGCGACGATGTCGCCTCCAAGGACGACGAGGCCGAATAACGCTTTCAAGACGTTCCCTTGGCATGGGGAACGGCTCCAGAAGGGGCGTCCGCTAACCCGGGCGCCCCTTCGCATTTATTACTCCCAGCCTCATCCCCTTGAGGGCAGAGGGTATGGCAGCGTATCGACACCAATACCCACCCTCCCCTTGAGGGAGGGTCGAAATTGCAAAGCAATTTCGGGGAGGGGTCCAGCGGCCCCCGCAAGGCTCACGCCCCCAGAACCCATGGATGACAACTTTATATCCCGCCGCTAAAAGCGTCCCCATGAAAAGCCTCGCTGACGTCCGCTCGAACTTCCTCGATTTCTTCGCCGCGCGCGGCCATACGCCCGTGCCATCCTCCCCGCTTGTGCCCCGGAACGATCCCACGCTCCTGTTCACCAATGCCGGGATGGTGCAGTTCAAGAACGTCTTCACCGGCCAGGAAAAGCGCCCCTACAGCCGCGCCGCCAGCTCGCAGAAATGCGTCCGCGCCGGGGGCAAGCACAACGACCTCGACAATGTGGGCTACACCTCGCGCCACCACACCTTTTTCGAGATGCTGGGCAACTTCTCCTTCGGCGACTATTTCAAAGAAGACGCCATCGCGTTTGCCTGGGAGTTGGTGACCAAGGTCTATGGCATCGACAAGACCCGCCTGCTCGCCACCGTCTATGCCGATGACGATGCAGCCTTCGACCTCTGGAAAAAAGTCGCAGGCCTGCCCGAGTCCAAAATCATCCGCATCGAGTCCTCGGCCAATTTCTGGTCGATGGGCGATACCGGCCCGTGCGGCCCCTGCTCGGAAATCTTCTACGACCACGGCGACCACATTGCGGGCGGCCCGCCCGGCAGCCCGGATGAAGATGGCGACCGCTTTGTCGAAATCTGGAATCTGGTCTTCATGCAGTTCGACCAGCAGGCCAGCGGCGAACGCCTCACCCTGCCGCGCCCCTCCATCGACACCGGCATGGGGCTGGAGCGCGTCTGCGCCGTGCTGCAAGGCGTGCACGACAATTACGACACCGATCTGTTCCGCACCCTGATCGCCGCCTCGATCGAAGAATCGGGCGCCAAAAGCGAAGGTGAGGCGCGTTTCAGCCACCGGGTCATCGCCGATCATTTGCGCGCCTGCGCCTTCCTCATCGCCGATGGCGTACTGCCGTCGAATGAAGGGCGCGGCTATGTCCTGCGCCGGATCATGCGCCGCGCCATGCGCCACGCCCATCTCATCGGCGCCAGAGATCCGCTGATGTACCGCCTGGTCCCGGCGCTCACCGCCAAAATGGGCACCGCTTACCCTGAACTGATCCGCGCCGAAGCCATGATCGCCGAAACGCTGAAGCTCGAAGAAGTCCGCTTCCGCGATACGCTGGCCCGCGGCCTCAAACTGCTGGATGAAGCAACGCTGAGCCTTGGCAAAGGCGATACGCTGGCCGGCGATGTCGCGTTCAAACTGTATGACACCTATGGCTTCCCCCTCGACCTGACAGAAGACGCCTTGCGCGCCCGCTCCATCCAGGTCGACACCACCGGCTTCAACGCCGCCATGCAGAAGCAGCGTGAAGACGCGCGCAAAGCGTGGAGCGGTTCGGGCGAAGCTGCCACCGATACGCAATGGTTCGCCCTGCGCGATGAACTGGGCGCGACCGAATTCCTCGGCTACGACACCGAAGACGCCGAAGGCACCATCACCGCCATTGTCAAAGACGGCGCGCGCGTCGATGCCGTAACCGCAGGCGACAGTGCTTTAATCCTGACCAACCAGACCCCGTTCTACGGCGAATCCGGCGGCCAGGTCGGCGATCAGGGCACGCTTTCCACCAAAGGCGGCAAAGCCGTGGTGCGCGACACTGAAAAGAAACTCGGCGCCCTGCACGCCCATCTGGTGGAGGTGAGCGAAGGCCGCCTCGCGGTGGGCGATAGCGTCGATCTGCATGTCGATGGCGAACGCAGGCGCGCCACCCGCGCCAACCATTCCGCCACCCATCTGCTGCACGCCGCCCTCAAGCGCGTGCTCGGCCCGCATGTCTCGCAAAAAGGCTCGATGGTCGCGCCCGAACGCCTGCGCTTCGACTTCGCCCATCCCAAGGCGCTGAGCCACGACGAATTGCTGCGCATCGAAACCGGCGTGAACGCGATCATCCGCCAGAACTCCGACGTCTCCACACGGCTGATGCCAACCGACCACGCCATCAAGGCCGGTGCCGAAGCGTTGTTCGGGGAAAAATACGGCGATGAAGTGCGCGTGCTCACGATGGGTGTCTCTGGGGGTATCTCTGGGGGCGACGACAGCGACGCGGCAAAACCCTATTCGGTCGAACTGTGCGGCGGCACCCATGTCAGGCGCTTGGGCGATATCGGCCTTTTCACCATCCTGTCGGAAAGCGCGGTCGCCTCGGGCGTGCGCCGGATCGAAGGGCTGACCAGCGAAGGGGCGCGGCTCTATCTTTCAGGTCAGGCAGAACTCGCCCGTGAAGCGGCCAGTGCGCTCAAAACAAATGCCGCCGACTTGCCCGCCCGCGTCACCCAGCTTGCCGAGGAACGCCGCAAGCTGGAACGCGAGCTGAGCGAGGCCAAACGCGCGCTGGCCCTCAGCGGCCCCGCAACGGACCAGGCCGACGATACGGCCAAACAGATCAACGGCATCACCGCCGTACTGCGCAGCGTCGAAGGGGTTTCGGCCAAAGACCTCAAAGGCCTTGCCGACGATGCCAAAGCGAAAATCGGCTCCGGCGTCGTTGCCTTCGTGGCCGTTGCCGATGGCAAAGCCTCGCTGGTGGTCGCCGTCACCGACGATCTGAAAGCCCGCATCAATGCGGTCGATCTGGTGAAAGTGGGCGCAGAACTATTGGGCGGCAAAGGCGGCGGTGGCCGCCCCGACATGGCGCAGGCCGGTGGCCCCGATGGCACCAAGGCCGCAGAGGCCCTGGCCGCCATCGAAAAACGCCTCAGCGAACTCACCCCCGCCTGAACATTTTACACGGCGCAGAACACGCAGATCTTGTTGCCGGTGGGATCACGCAGATAGCTCGCGTAAAATCCCGCTTGCGCATCCGGCGGGCGAAAGCCCGGCGGGCCTTCATCCTGTCCGCCATTTTTCATGCCCGCGTCATAGGCCGCTTTCACCGCCTCGGGCGTCTCGGCGCCATAGGCGATCATGATTCCATTTCCGGCGCGGGCTGGTTCTCCGTTGAACGGTGTGCTGCACACCGCGCTGTGGCAATCCATGAACGATTTGCCGTCGCTCACCTTGCCGTACCCGATCCAGCCGCCATCGGCGAGTTTGCGCTCGCTGCCAAGCGCGCCGAACACGGCATCGTAAAATTTTCCAGACGCCTCATTGTCCAAGGCACCGATGGTGACATAGCCGATCATCACAGTCTCCGTTTGAAGGAGGCCGAACGATACAGAACACCAAGAACATATCAAGAACGAATTTATCTGCCCTGCCTTGCGCCCCGCGCAGGGCTCCAGATGCTATGAGTCGTCAAATTTAGGAGGGGGAATCATGCGCAAATTTTTGATCGCCATCGTGGTGCTGGTGCTCGTGGCATTACCGGGCGCCGTCTGGCTGTTCAGCACGCCCGACATCATGCGCGTAATTCTGGATGACAAATATGCAAGCCCCGCCTCCGAGTTCCTCATCCTGCCCGATGGCGCCAATGTTCATGTGCGCGATGAAGGCCCGCGCGATGCGCCCGTCCTGCTGCTGGTGCACGGCTCCAACGCTTCGCTGCTGACCTGGGAACCATGGGTCAAGCGCCTGTCCAACAGCTTGCGCCTCGTCACGCTGGATATGCCCGGTCACGGCCTGACTGGCGCGGTGCCGGATGGCGATTATTCGCAAGCCGCCATGGTGCGCGCCGTCAAGGAAACTGCAGACAAACTGCACCTCGAAAAATTCGCCATCGGCGGCAACTCGATGGGCGGCGGCGTCGCGGCGCGCTTTGCCGAACTCTATCCGGCCCGCATCACCCATCTCATTTTGGTGGATGCAGCAGGCATGCCCACACAGCAAGGCACAAAAATTCCACTGGCCTTCAAAATCGCCCGCATCCCGGTGCTGAACCGGATCATGCTCTATGTGACGCCGCGCTCCATGGTGCGCGAGGGGCTCGAAACGGCAATCGTTCGGAAAGACATCATCACCGATGCCATGATCGACAGCTATTGGAACTTCGCGCGCATGGAAGGCACCCGCGCCGCCACACTGGCGCGCTTTTCGCTGCCGCCCTCGGCAGATGTGGCCCGCGATATCGCCAAAATCAAAGCCCCCACCCTGATTCTCTGGGGGGCGCAGGACAGTCTGATCCCGGTTGCATCGGCGCATCTGTTCGCCAAAGCCATTGCAGGATCGCGCCTGATCGTTTATCCGGCGACTGGCCATCTTCCACAGGAAGAAGTGGCCGACCAATCGGCGGCGGACGTGCGCAGATTTCTTGGCGCGCCCTGAACCCGTCAAACCGGCGTGTTCGTTCGCCGCGCATGGTCAATGCCCGCGCGACTCCGCACGCCCGCTGAGGGCCAATGACCGATGAAAACCGCCACGCCGGTTATCCGAATTCAGGCGTAATCCTGATCGCGGTTTTGGCAGCAGGATTCCTGCTGCGTTTTTTACCGCTCCTGTTCTGGCCCTCCATCGCCCAGCCGGACGAAGTGTTCCAGGCGATCGAACAAGGCCATCGCCTCACCTTCGGCTACGGCCTTGTGCCATGGGAATTCGATTACGCCGCCCGCTCCTGGCTGCTGGCCTATCTCGCGGCAGGCGCCATGCATGTATCGGACCTGTTTGGCGGCGGCCCACAATTCTATCTGCCATTGATCGCGGGCCTGCTCTCAGTGCTCGGCGCCGTCAGCACGCTGTGCGCCTTTCTCTGGGGCAGGCGTCTCATCAGCACCCCTGCCGGCATTGCCGCCGCGCTGATTTCGGCAAGCTGGGTCGACACCATGTATTTCGGCGGCCGTTCGCTGACCGAGGTGGTGGGCGCACATTTTTTCGTGATCGGGCTCTATCTCGCCGAACCCGGCTTTCGCGTGACATCGGGCAAACGCCTGTTGCTTGCGGGCGCCTTTGCCGGCGCAACGCTGATGTTCCGCATCCATCTGGCCCCCGCCGTCGCGCTGATCTGGCTGTGGCGCCTGACCGATGTCCGCCGTTTCGCCCTTCTGAGCGTGGGCGCCATCATCGTCATCGCCGCCAACGGCGCCTTCGACGCGGCCACCTGGTCCTATCCGTTCGAGCCTTTGTGGCGCAACATCCAGTTCAATCTGGTGCAAAGCGGCAGCCATCATTTCGGCACCGATCCCTGGTGGAAATATGTCTACTGGATGGGCGCAAACTGGGGCGGCACCATCGCGATCTTTCTGCCGTTGGCGCTCTTCGGCGGCCGCCGCGTGCCCATCGTGCTGGCCTCGGCAATCCTGATTGTCGCCGTACACTCGGTCCTCGGCCACAAAGAATATCGCTTCATCTACCCCGCCCTTTTGCTGTTCAGCATCGCGGCAGGTCTGGGGGCCGCCGACCTTGCACGCCTCATCACCCATGGCTGGCGCGATGGCTTTTTCAACCCAGCCTCACGCGCGGTGGTTGGCGTTTTGGCATTTTCGTGGGTGGTGCTTGTCTTCGTGAACCTGATCGGACGCGATTACGAAAAGCATTGGGACCGCGCGCATGAAAGCACCGAGGCGGCGCTCTACGTCTCACGCATGAAAGATGTTTGCGGCATCGGCCTCTACAATGTCGGCAACTACGAAACCGGCGGCTACAGCTATTTCCACAAACGCGTGCCACTTTTCTGGGTGAACAAAGATAGCTGGAAGGTGATGCAGAAATCCGCCGGCTTCAACGTGCTGCTCTATGCGAAAGACGATTTGCTGCCACACGGGCAGCTGTCTGAACACTCGCCCTATCGCGCGCGCGCCTGCTTCGGCAATGTCTGTGTTCATCAGCGCCCCGGCAGTTGCCAGAAGCTGCCCATGCCGAAACCGTCAAAGACAACGATGGGCGTGGAGATTGTCGATCAATATCCTTACGTCGCGGGCGTGCCCTAACCTGTCTTCACCGACAGTTCGAGCCCGCCATCAAACGGCAGCGTCTGGGTTGAAAACCCGTTCGCAGGATCGGCGAGATAAGCAAAATAATCGCCATACGCGATGCGATAGGTATTGGTGTTGTCAGCAATGACGATGCCGCCGCCACGCATCTGCGGGCCAATGTGTTCGATGGCTGGCCGCGCCAGCGGCGTCCATATATCCATCAGAACAAAATCCACCGGCCCCGCCAGCCCGCGCAATGTCTGGCGCACATCGCCTTCACGCAGATCGACATAGGCCGAAAGCCCCGCCGCCTCAAAATGCGCCCGCGCAATGGCAGCCTTTTCCGGCTCGATTTCGGTGGCGATCACCTGCCCCCCGCCATTGTCCCGCAGCGCCGCCGCCAGATAGAGCGTGGAAACACCGAACGAGGTGCCCACCTCCACCACGCAGCGCGCGCCCAACGCCCGGCACAGCATATAACAGAACCGCGCTTTATCCGGCTCAAACGCCACCAGCTTGTCGCGCCAGAAGTCACGCCCTTTTTCGAGATCCGCCTCGCTGCCCGAAACGCTGCGATAGCCATGATCGCGAATGAAGCGCGCAAGCGCAGGCGTCTGCGCATCGCTCGCCGCATGAAGCCGCGCGAGAAGCGTTTTGAGCGCGCCGTCTTCCTCCAGCGAATTCATCGGTAGCCTCTAAGAAAAAGACCGGTGCAACTTTCGCTGCA
>DATJDE010000078.1:0-2006 GCA_035497595.1 Rhizomicrobium sp.
AGACCGCGCGAGGGCGAAATCGAAGGCCGCGATTATTATTTTATCGATGCAGCCGAGTTCGAACGCCGCGCAAAAAACAACGCGTTTCTCGAACACGCCGCCGTCTTTGAAAATCGTTACGGCACCCCCAGACAAGCCGTCGACGATATTCTCGCCAGCGGCAAAGACGTGCTGTTCGATATCGATTGGCAGGGCACCCAGCAATTAAAGCAACAGAAACGCGAAGATGTGGTGACCGTCTTCGTCCTGCCCCCCAGCCACGGTGAACTCGAACGCCGCCTCCACACCCGCGCGCAAGACAGTGATGAGGTCGTGCAAAGCCGCATGGCCAAAGCCGCCGGTGAAATCAGTCACTGGCCCGAATATGACTACATCATCGTGAATGCGGTGGTGGACACAGCGCTGATGCAGCTCGAAACCATCCTCGCTGCCGAGCGCCTCAAACGCACCCGCCAAATTGGCCTGCCAGATTTCGTCCGCGATCTTACCGCAAAGAACTAAGATCCCCTCAGTGTCATGGCCCGCCAAGTGCGGGCCACCCAGGTGACACAGACACGGTTCTACAAAACGTCCCTGTCATCCCCGGCGAACGAAGCGAAGCGGAGAGAGGGGTTCATAGCGGCAGCGTATGAACGATCCAGGCGCCAAACAAACGCTAGCTGCCAAACGATTACCTAATCCAAACTCACCCGATACACCCGCATCGCCGTCCCGCTATACAGCGCCGCTTTCTCCACCGTACTCGCGCCAGCACTTATCCGCTTGAACGCATTCCAAAGCGCAGCATAACTCGCCCCAAACCGGTCCACCGGAAAATTGCTCTCAAACATGCAGCGCTCAACGCCAAACGCTTCAATGCAGGTCTCGATATAAGGCCGCCACTGCGCCGCCAATGTCTCGGACGTTTCGTCCGGCCCATCCATCGCTGCGCGAAACCCCGCAAACGGCATCGGTAACCCGCCCAACTTCACATGCACATTCGAACAGCCCGCCAGCTTGCGAATATTCTCAGCCCAAACCTCAAACCGTTCTTCGCGCCGCCCCGCATAGCGCCCAATCCCCAGCGGCGTGCCCACATGATCGAGCACAATCACAGTCTCGGGAAAGGCCCGCGCCAGATCGATCAGATCGGGCAATTGCGGCTCCAGCAGCCAGGCATCAAACGAAAGCCCCAAGCGCTGCAACTGCGCAAAGCCTGCGCGAAAGGCCGGGTCGAGATAAAGCCCGGCAGGCACCCGCCCATGCATATGCCCCAGCACCGCCGGGTCCTCATCGTAAGAGGCACTATGGCGAATGCCGCGAAACCGCCCATGCCCCGCCGCAATATGGGAGCGCAAAACATCTTCCGCCTCCGCGCCCAACCGCAGATCGACATGCCCGACAATCCCGGCACAGGCGCGCACATCGCCATAAAGCCCGCTGGCGCTCATGGCCGCCACGCCGTTCACGAACTCCGTCTCGCCGACGCAGCGCAACGCTTGCGGCCCGCCAGCACGATACATCGCGCCGCATTCCATATAGATGGTGCCGCGAATGTTGTGCCCGCTACGCAGGTCTTTCAGCAAATCGTCAAACAGATAGCGCGGAATGTTGCGGATAATATCCATGAAGCCGTGGGCAAGCTGCGGCATCGCCTGCACCGCCGCCGTCCGGTCCCACAAATGATGATGCGGATCTACAATCGGCAGATCCGGCTCGAGAATGTCTTCTGTCATGGCCTCACTCCAGTTCGGCAATCAACAACCGATAGCCAAAATCCATCTCGCTTTGAGCACGCAAGTACCCGTTGCGCCGGTCCCAGCTGCCATCGTCCAGATCGCGCCGCAACTGCTCCATCCGCGCCTCCACATCGCGCACCAATGCAAAGAAGGATATGGCCCGCCGCACACCGGGATCGAGATAGGCCTGCGGCCTGCGCCAATAGGCGCACATAAACCCATCCGTGCAATCATGCGGAACAGAAACGGGCACTATCCGCACGCTGCCGAATACCGCCCGCGCACTAT
>DATJDE010000079.1:0-2565 GCA_035497595.1 Rhizomicrobium sp.
CGATACATATGCAGACATTGAGTCACCAGCAGCTTCGCGCGCTAGCTGAACGCCAGCTCGTAAAGACTTTGCGCCGATGCCAGTACCAATACCAACTTAAAACGCATGGCCGCCGTAGAAATCACCGGCCGCAAAATGCGCCTGCATTGGAAACGCTAAGACACACGCTCTCCTGTCATGGCCCGCCAAGTGCGGGCCACCCAGGTGACCTCAAACGCAACTGTTGAAAACGCGCGAGAGGTGAAAACCCTTCACCCCGCCTCATCCAGCGCATTGCGCCCCAAAGGATCAGGCGCCAGCAGTTTCCCGCCCATCGCGCCAATCCAGTCGAGCCCCTCACGCAGCAGCACATTCTCGCCCACAACAATGATCGCCGGTGCAGAACTTTTCGCCGCCGTCGCGCCCAACTCCGCCAGCGTGGTCACAAACACCGCCTGTTTGCCAACCGTCGCATCGCTCACAATCGCCGCTGCTTCATCGCCGCGCCGCCCGTTTGCCATCAACAAATCGGCAATCTCGCTTACAAAGCCGCGCGCCATATAAAACACCAGCGTTGGTGCACCGCGCGCCACACTTGCCCAATCCAGCTTGGGCAATTTCCCGTCCGCCCCATGGCCGGTGATGAAGGTCACCGCATGGTTGGTATCGCGGTGGGTCAGCGGAATGCCTGCATAGGCCAGCCCGCCAATCCCCGCTGTCACGCCGGGCACAATGCGAAACGGCACGGCAGCCCGCGCCAGAACCAGCGCCTCTTCCGCGCCGCGCCCAAACACAAACGGATCGCCGCCCTTTAGCCGCAACACGCGGCTGTTCTTGCGCGCCAGCGAAACCAGCGTGCGCGAAATATCGCTCTGCTTGCACGAAACCTGGCCGCCGCGCTTGCCCGCATAGATCAGCTCCGCGCCCGGCCGCGCCAGTTTCAGCAGCGCCTCATTCACCAGCGCGTCATAGAGAATGACATCCGCATGCTCGATGGCGTGCAAACCAAGTACAGTAATGAGGCCCGGATCGCCCGGCCCGGCGCCCGCCAGCCACACCCAGCCACGCTCAAAAGCGGGCAGGCCCAAAAGTTCGGCCCGATGTGGGGGAACAGGAAAATCCGCGGTCATTTCTACATTCTTTGAGCGTTATATAAAATATATCACGCAGCGAAGGTGGAAAATAGCCTCTTGAAAATAGACCTAAATTATTGATAATAATCCTAACATCAACCTTCGCCGAAAGAGACCCAAGCAATCGACCCCCTACCACCCCCCATCTCACATAAAAAAGTGAGGTTCAAATGGGCAGATGCCATTCAACGAGCCTTCCGGTAGAACGCCATATCCAAAAAGAGCAGCAGAGATGAAACCGCGCGCCGACCTCAAGCCCAACAGCCTCGCTTATGAAAATGAGCCCCAAATCACCCCCAACGGCTTCCGGGAATATGATGCGCGCTGGCTGTTCGGCAGCGAGATCAATCTTTTAGGCATCCAGGCCCTCGGCCTCGGCCTCGGCACCTATCTGCACGAACGCGGTGTTCGCCCCACCATCGTCACGGGCCATGATTTCCGCTCCTATTCCCTCTCCATCAAACAGGCCCTCACCATTGGCCTGATGCAGGCCGGCTGCGAAGTGCTCGACATCGGCCTCGCCCTCTCCCCGACCGCCTATTTCGCGCAGTTCGATCTCGATGCCCCCGCCGTCGCCATGGTCACCGCCAGCCACAATGAAAATGGCTGGACCGGGGTGAAAATGGGCGCGCAACGCCCGCTGACCTTCGGACCGGAGGAAATGACGCGCCTCAAACAGATCGTGCTGAATGGCGAGGGGAAGGAAAAATCCGGTGGCAGCCTCAAGCGCATCCCCGACATGCGCGAACGCTATCTCACCGCCGTCACTGCGGGCCACAAACTCTCGCGTCCGATCAAAGTCATCGCGGCCTGCGGCAATGGCACGGCAGGGGCGTTTGCACCGGAAGCCTTGCGCCGCATCGGGGCAGAGGTGATCGAGATGGATGCGAACCTCGACTACACCTTTCCCAAATACAATCCCAACCCCGAAGACCTCATCATGCTGCACGCCATGGGCGATGCGGTCCGCGCGCAGGGCGCGGAGATTTGCTTAGGCTTCGACGGCGATGGAGATCGCTGCGGCGTGGTCGATGATGAAGGTCACGAATTGTTTGCCGATAAAGTGGGCGTGCTGCTCGCCCGCGACCTGTCGCAGACCCACAAAAATCCGCAATTCGTGGTCGATGTAAAATCCACCGGCCTCTATCTCACCGACCCGGTGCTCAAAGAACGCGGCGTCAAAACCGATTATTGGAAAACCGGCCACTCTTATATCAAGCGCCGTACGTCCGAACTGAAGGCGCTGGCAGGTTTTGAAAAAAGCGGCCACTTCTTCTTCAACCCACCCATCGGCCATGGCTATGATGATGGCATCGTCGCTGCCATCGCGGTGCTCGAAATGCTGGATCGTGCGGGCGACAAGAAACTCTCCACCCTGGTGCGCGAACTGCCCAAAACCTGGGGCTCTCCCACCATGAGCCCCCATTGCCCGGACGATAAAAAATACGCCGTC
>DATJDE010000080.1:0-2060 GCA_035497595.1 Rhizomicrobium sp.
GGTGATAAGCGACAGATCGCGCACGCCGGACAGCGCCAGTTGCAGCGTGCGCGGAATGGGCGTGGCCGACAGCGTGAGCACATGCACATCGGCCTTGAAGGCTTTCAGCCGTTCCTTGTGCGAGACGCCGAAATGCTGCTCCTCATCGACGATGAGCAGGCCAAGCCGTTTGAACGAAATGCTCTTGGCGAGCAGCGCATGGGTGCCGACCACAATGTCGATCTCGCCCGACGCAAGCCCTGCTTTGGTTTGCGCGGCTTCCTTCGCATCCACAAAACGCGAAAGCTGGCGCACCTTGACCGGGAAGCCCTGAAAGCGCTCCACGAAATTGCGATAATGCTGGCGCGCGAGCAGCGTGGTCGGCACCACAACCGCCACCTGTTCGCCGCTCATCGCGGCAACAAAGGCGGTGCGCAACGCCACTTCGGTTTTGCCAAAGCCGACATCGCCGCAAACCAGCCGGTCCATCGGGCGGCCTTTGGCCAGGTCTTCTATGCAATCGACAATCGCCTTTTCCTGATCCTCGGTTTCCTGATAGGGAAAACGGGCGCAGAATTCGTCGTAAATACCGGGCGGCGGATCGATAGCGGGGAGCACGCGCAATTCGCGTGCTGCCGCGATGCGCATGAGTTCGCCCGCGATTTCGCGCACGCGCTCTTTCATCTTGGCTTTGCGCTGCTGCCAGCCCGCGCCGCCCAAGCGATCAAGCTGGGCGGTGCCTTCATCGGCGCCATAGCGCGTCAGAAGTTCGATATTCTCCACCGGCAAAAACAGCTTGCCGCCATCATATTGCAGTTCCAGGCAATCATGCGGCGCGCCCGCAACGCCCAGCGTTTTCAAACCCAGATAGCGCCCGATGCCATGTTCGATATGGGTGACGAGATCGCCGGGCGCGAGGCTGGAAACTTCGGCCAGAAAATTCTTGGCCTTGCGCGCCTTGCCGCGGCTGCGCACCATGCGGTCGCCCAGAATGTCCTGTTCGGAAATGATCGCGAAATCGGGCGCTTCAAAACCATGTTCGAGGCCGAGCACCGCCACACCGGCGGCGGTTTTGCTTAAAGATTGCGCGTCGGCCCAATCGGTCACCAGGCGCATCGCCTCCAACCCGTGATCGGAGAGCACACCGCCCAGACGTTCGGCAGAGCCTTCGGTCCAGGCCGCCAGCAGCACGCGCTTGCCCGCCGCCTGAAGCGCCTTCACATGGGCGGCTGCAAATTCAAAGACATTCACCTTGCCTTGCGTGCGTTCGGGCGCGAAATCACGCCCCGTTTTGCCGCCTGCTTCGGTGGAGATTTTGGATTCCGGGGCCTGAAACGGCGACAGTGTGCGCACGCGATGATGCGCAACCAGCGCTGACCATTCGTTCTCGTTGAGATAGAGCGTTTCAGGCTTTATCGGGCGATAAGGCGCAGCTTTGATCGCATGGGCATCGTCCGAGCCGCGCATCATGCTTTTGCGGGTTTCGTAATAATCGGCGATCAGCTCCAGCCGCGCCTGGCGCGCTTCATCGGCCCTGTGGGCGAGCAGAATGAGTGAACGCGGGCAGTAATCGAACAGCGTATCGAGATGGGTGTGGAACAGCGGCAGCCAGTGTTCCATGCCTTGATGCTTGCGGCCCGCGCTGACCGATTCATAGAGCGGATCGTCCCCCGCAGGACCGAAAGCGGCAACATAGCCGCTGCGGAAACGGCTGATGGTCTCTGCATCCAGCGGCACTTCGCTGGCGGGCAGCAACTCGATCTCTTTCAGCGTGCCGGCCGACAATTGGGTTTCGGCATCGAAGCGGCGGATGGCATCCAGTTCTTCGCCAAAGAAATCCAGCCGCAGCGGTAGCTCCGCGCCGGGCGGCCACAGATCGACAATGCCGCCGCGCAAGGAAAAATCGCCCGGTTCGCGCACCGTGCTGGCGCGCGCATAGCCGTTCTTCGCCAGAAAGGCGACGAGCTTTTCCCGGTCCACCGTCTTGCCGCTGCGGGCAAAAAAGCTGGCGCTGGCGATGGTATCTTTGGGCGGCACGCGCTGGAGCAGCGCGTTGACCGTGGTCACGATAAGGGCGGGGC
>DATJDE010000081.1:0-18004 GCA_035497595.1 Rhizomicrobium sp.
GTCTGGCGGGCGGCGCAAAGCACTCAGGCGATGAGCCCTGTTCCACGCAGCTTCCACCCGCAGAAAGGCGATGCGGTTGGCGACATCTTCTGCCTGCCATGCATCCAGCGCGGCCTCGTCGCTTGCGCTCCAGTCTTCGCGGTGGCGGCGTTCGAGCCACTGCGCGGCACGTTGATCGGTATCTCTTGCGCTGCTGCGCGTTGCGGCAGTCATCAGAGGTCTCCCTTTGTATCGGGCTCGCCGTAGAGAAGGCGGGCGAGGCGATACATGCCGTCGGTCAGGTGGGTGGATACGGTGGCTTCTCCGATGCCGAGGCGGGCGCCGATTTCGCGGCGTGACAGCCCTTCGATGCGGCTGAGCACCACCACCTGACGGCAGCGACGCGGCAGGCGGGCGATGGCGGCTTCAAGGCGGCGCAGTTCCTGCCGGGCGATTACGCTGCGGTCGGGGCCGGGTTCATCGACGGCGACACCCAGCGTGTCGATATCGGCCACGCTTTCGATCGCCACGACTTGTTCGTGGCGCACCCGGTCGACCAGGAGATTATGCGCAATGGCAAAGACGAAGGGCTTTACCGGATGCGGTATCTTTTGTTTGGCAGCTTCGTAGACGCGCACGTAAACCTCTTGCCGAAGATCGTCGGCTTCACTGGCGCTTCGCCGGCTTCGACGCAGGAAATGCATCAGCGCCGCTTCAAGCGGTAAAATTTCCCGGACGAACCAGGCATCAACATCGGTCATGGCCGTGGCCAGACCGGGTGGTTTGGCGCTTTCGCGCCCTTTGTTGCTTGCTTCAGTCATCCCCCCGGAGCCTTCCGCTCTGTGAAGCCGTCGATACGTCCTCACCCAATGAAACGGATGGGAGAGGCAACCTTCGGAGTTCGATTTGAAAAAAAATACCCCGGCGCAAAATCCATGCGTGTGGCACCGGGGGCTGCCCGGTGGGATCCATGCGCAAATCTGGGGATGCGCCTATGTATAGGGGGGAGCGTTGCGCTGGTCAAGGAATTTTTTCTGACTTCTGCAAATATATGAATTTATACGTAGATTTATAGGCCTGCGGGTTGATTGACAGGGCAGCCGGGGCACAAGAGATTGTTCGACTTCTAACCAATTCAGCCGGAGACGCAGATGTTTGGCCGTGGCGCGCGTGACATTGAGCCAGTGCGCAACCGATTGGCTGCGGCCTTTGCCGCCTGCCTCGGCATGGGAACGGGCGTGGGGCTGTTCGTGGCCTCCATCACCTTCTTCATCAAGCCGCTGGGGGCCGAATTCGGCTGGAGCCGCAGCGAGATCGGGGCGGCGGCGGCGGTGGGCTTTGCCTCTGCGCTGACGGCACCGATCATCGGCTTGATGGTGGACCGTTATGGCGCCCGGCGCATGGCGCTTGGCGGCGTGGCCGTCATGCTGCTGGGTTACGTGGCGCTGGTCACGATGACGGACTGGATCTGGAATTTTTATCTGATCACGCTGTTCCTTTCGATCGCCGGGCCGATGGTGGGCGCGATGACCTTTACCAAGGTCGTGGTCGGCTGGTTTGAGCGCCATCGTGGGCTGATGATTGGCGTCACCATGAGCGGGGTTTCGCTGATCACCATTTTTACCGCCCCTGCCCTGCAATATATCATTGCGCAGTGGGGCTGGCGCATGGGCTATGTGTTTTTGGCCGGGGTAACGCTGTGCGTGGGACTGCCCATTCTACTGGCGTTCTTGCATGAAAAACGTCTGCCTGTGGTCGTGCTGAAAGCCGATCCGGTTGCGGGGGTGACGGTTGATCTTCCTTCGGTATGGCCGGTGTTGCGCGATCGGCGGTTGTGGCTGCTGATCCTCTCGGCCTTTGCGGCCAATGTGCCGATTGGGGGGCTTGCGCTTCAGCTTCAGCCGCTGCTCACCGACAAGGGCATTGATGGGCAGAGCGCGGCGTTGCTGGCCTCGGTCTTTGGGATTTCGGTGGTGGTGAGCCGTCTGGCTGCCGGTATGTTGCTGGATCGGTTTTGGGCACCGGGCGTTGCCTTTGCCACGCTGGCGCTGCCGGCGATGGGGGTTTTGCTGCTGCTCGGCCCCGAACCGAATTTGGTCTTCACGATTGTTGGCGTGGTGATGCTGGGCATTGCGCAAGGGGCCGAAGGCGATCAGGTGGCCTTCTTCGTGGCGAAGCTGTTCGATTTGCGAATCTATTCGCGGATTTTCTCGATCCTTATGATGTGCATCAGCGCCTCGTTGGGCGTGGGCGGGATTTTGTTCGGCTATGCCTTTGACAAGACCGGCAGCTACGACATCGTGCTGTACGCCAGCAGTGCCTCCTTCATCTTTGCGGGGGTTTGCATGTTGCTGATTGGCAGAGTGCCCCGCCGGGTCGAGGCGCCAGCGGTGGCCTGAGCGGCGGGAACTGACATATTGTCATTTCCGTGAAAATCATGGACACTGGCTGCCTTAGCGACAGGGATCAGAGCCCATGGAACATTTCGACGTCATCATTGTTGGGGCCGGACTGTCCGGCATCGGCGCGGGCTATCACCTGCAGGCCGAGGCGCCGCAGAAGACCTATGCCATTCTGGAAGGGCGCGGGGCGATTGGCGGGACCTGGGATATTTTCCGCTATCCGGGCATCCGCTCCGATTCCGACATGTATACGCTGGGCTATTCGTTCAAGCCGTGGCGCGAGGCCAAGGCCATCGCCGATGGCTCATCGATCCGCAACTATGTGCTGGAGACGGCGCGCGAAAACGGCATCGACAAGAAAATCAAATTCAACCATCAGGTCAAACGCGCGAACTGGTCCAGCGCCGATGCGCTGTGGACGGTGGAGGCCGAAGTTGGGCCGGAAGCGCAGATCGTTCGCTACACCTGCAATTTCCTGTTCATGTGCAGCGGCTATTACAGCTATGCGGGCGGCTATACGCCGGACTTTGCGGGGCGCGAGACGTTCAAGGGGACAATCGTTCATCCGCAAAAATGGCCTGAGCAGCTCGATTACAAGAACAAGCGCGTGGTGGTGATTGGCAGCGGCGCGACGGCGGTAACCTTGGTGCCTCAAATGGCCAAGGATGCGGCCCATGTGGTGATGTTGCAGCGCTCGCCCACCTATGTCGTGTCGCGGCCCGGCGAGGACGCGTTTGCCAACTGGCTGCGGCGCAACCTGCCCGCCAAACCTGCTTATGCCATTGCCCGCTGGCGCAATGTGGTGATGAGCCTTGCTTTCTTTAAGCTGGCGCGGGCGCGGCCCGAGCAGGTGAAGCGCGGGTTGATCAAGCTGGTGCGCAAAGAGCTGGGGCCGGATTATGACGTGAAGACGCATTTCACGCCGCGCTATAACCCGTGGGATCAACGGCTGTGTCTGGTGCCGGACAATGATCTGTTTGCCTCGCTCAAGAGCGGGCAGTCATCGGTTGTCACCGACCATATCGAGCGCTTTACGCCCAATGGCATTCTGCTGAAATCCGGCAAGGAGCTGGAGGCCGACATCATTGTCACGGCCACGGGGCTTCAGCTCGAGATGCTGGGCAATCTTGCCGTGACCATCGATGGCGTGGCGAAAACCATGTCCAAGACCATGAGCTATAAGGGCATGATGTATAGCGGCGTGCCGAATTTCGCATCCGCCTTTGGCTATACCAATGCTTCGTGGACGTTGAAGGCGGATTTGACCTGCGAATATGTGTGCCGCTTGCTCAATTACATGGACAAGCATGGCTATCGCCAATGCGTCGCCAACCTGACCGACCCGACGGTAACTGAAGAACCGTGGCTCGATTTCAGCTCGGGCTACGTGCAGCGGGCCGCCGATATTCTGCCGCGTCAGGGCTCTAAACGGCCGTGGAAGCTGTATCAGAATTATATTCTGGACCTTTTCACTTTGCGCATGGGATCGGTGGACGATGGGGTGATGAAATTCTCCGCACCGAAAGCACATCGCGTTGCGGCGGAAGCGCCTGAGAGTGTTGCGGCCTAACTTGCTGTTGATACCGAGAAGGTGATGCGCCAGTGGCCGGGCGCAATGCCCGGTGCGTTGGAATACAGCCCGTTGGCGGCTGCCAGTTCCAGTTTGGTGCGTTGGCGCAGCGGCAGCCTGATGCCAATGCCTGCGGAGGCGAGATGATCGTCTCGTCCGCCGAAGCCGAGGCGGTTTCTCGTGTGCACCGTGCCGCCATCGGCAAAGCCGAACAGTTCTGCGCCTTGCAGCATTTTGGGCAGATGCGGCGGCAGGTAACCGATTTCTGCGGCGCCGCCGAGGCCGCTATCGCCCATCGCGGCGGCGGCCGGGAAGGCGCGCCCAATATCGCCGCCCAGACCATAGAGTTCGGACACCGGGAGACGATCAAACGCCCATTGCCCTGTAGCGCGCAGGCGGCCAACGAAAGCACGGCCAAAGAGGCGCGTATAGCTTGCCTGAAGCGTTGCCTTTTTAAAGTCGGTTTCACCCCAAGCGCTGTTTGTATGCGCACCGAAGATGTTGAGGCCGTTGCTGAGGCTGACATTCACCGCAAAGGCGGATGTGGCGGCCTGCACGGCATAGGCGCCGGACAGGCGCAAGGCGCGGATGCGTTCGTTGGCGATGATTTCGCCGAGGGTGGCGTTTGAACTGTCGATGCCATCGATGCCGCCGGAGACGGTGAGGCTTTCTTCAAAATTGCGCAGCAGCGGATAGGCCAACAGCACCTGGGCGTTGCTGGCATTGCCTTCGGGGTATGGCGCTTTGGGGCGTGTGCGCAAGTAACCGAGGGCGGCTTGCAGCATCAGCCCATTATCATTGAGCGGAACAGCTTCTGTGAGAGCGACATATTGGAAGCGGCGCACCGCTGCCGGAACCAGGACGATCAGCGACGTTTCTTCGCCCGGCGTCAAGAGGCCGTAGCGGCTTGCCTTGGCCTGAAACTGAAAGCGTCCGAGTGGATTGCTGCCGGCATCGTTGGCGGAGAGCGTGAGGTGCCAGGGCTTTTGTGTGAGGGTGAGCACCATGCGCACCGCGCCGGGTGTATTGCCGTGCAACAGGCGGACATCGACAGTGAGGCCCGGAATATCGCGCAGGAGAGACAGGGTGCGTTGCAGGGTGGAGCGTTTGAGCGGGCGGTCTTTCATCAGGCGGCGGCTGTATTGCGCGACCAGGCCGAGCTTGTGCGCAGGGAGACCTTTGATATCGACATATTCGATATAGCCTTCGGTGGCGACGAGGTGCAGGACGCCGTTTTTGAAGGCCTGTGTGGGCACGGTGACGGTGTAGAGCGCGATGTCGCCGCGTTCGGCATAGAGCCTGGCGAGGCTGTTGCTGATGCGCGCCAATGCATGTTCATCGACCGTTGTGCCGATATAGGGCTTGAGGGCGGCATTGATCCATGGCGGCGTCAGGCTGCTGCCTTCGATCCGCACATGGCGCAGCACGAAGGGTTTGATCTTTGACACATGCGGCCCCGGCAGGCGCGGTGTGGTGGGGGGGTGCGGTTTTTGCGCGGTGACGGCGGCGCGATCCGGCCGCCCCCGATCAATGATGAGGGGGCTGCCTTGTGACAAAGCATAGCTGGGCTGGAGCGCAGCGATGGCTGCGCCCAGAAGCACGATGAATTTTTGCATGCAAACCTCTGGCGGCGGCGCGGTGAAATTTCACCGCGCCGCTGCGGGCCTTTACGTCAGGGGAAGATGGGCGCGACCAGCCCCGTTATTGGGCCCCAGCGGTCGATGATTTGGCCGTTGGCAGTATATTGCCCAGAGTTTGAACGGTGGACGATACGGTTGGGCCGACCAGCGGGACGTTGCCGACAATCGCCGCAGTCGACGATACCGCGCTGTTGGCAATGGCCGATGTGCCGTTCAACACATTGCCAACGGCGCTTCCGGCGCCCGGCGCCAGGCCATTGGACAGACCCAGTGTTGCGCTCGTGTTGCTATTGGGTGTGAGACCCACCGTGTTTGTGATCGCGCCGAGGAGGTTTGAACCGTTTGCGCCACCGCCAACCGGCAAGCCCAGATTTCCCGCAGACAACAGCGGATCGCCATTGACCGAGACGAAGCCGTTGGAAGCGGCGTTTGTCGACAACAAAGGTGTGGTGATGGTTGCGCCGGTCCGCGACACCGAAATACTGCCCGCGCTCACACTGGCATCCACGCTCGTTCCCACGACCGGCGTGGTAGCCGACGGGGTGTTCGTATCGGGGGTGGGATCCGGGGTGGTGCCCGGTGCGGGACCGACCCGAATGCCATTTACGCCCGCGCCGAAACCGACATTGCCATCTGAGGAACAGGCAGAAAGCATGACCGCGCTCACGACGGCGCTGAACAAGATGCTGGCTGGAAAACGATTCATCGACAGACTCCACTGCAATTATACCGAAGCCCCGACACACGTATTACGTGCATCCAAATGTAAACAGAGTGTTGACGAGGTTGGGGCGACAAATATGGCGCGCGCCTGCGCAATGCGTTTCAGCGCTGCACCGCAGGGGTTTTCGTAATTAACGCGGCGTTAGCCGAAATGGAAAATTGCCCGCAGGCGCAGTTTGAGGTTTTGCGCTGAGGAATTTCGGATCAAAATCGAAGACAATCAAAACCAGCTTGGGAAGCTGGCGGACAGGGTGGGATTCGAACCCACGAACCCCGTAAAGGGTCTCCGCATTTCGAGTGCGGTGCCATCAACCGCTCGACCACCTGTCCGGCCTGCCGGATCAACCACTTGGCTGTGTCCGGCTTTCGAGCCGGGGTCTTTTGCCATTGCGGGGCCATGCGGGCAAGCCACTTGGCGGCGCGGCCTATTCGCCGCCGGCCAGCCAATCGATCCGCGCTTTTGCCGGGGCGTTGTGGCCGATGAGGGGGGAAACGGTGTGCAGGGTTTGGCGCATGGCCGCAGCGAACCCATAGGGCGGGTTGACGATGAGAAGGCCGGTTTCGCTTAAGCGGCCTTCGACCCTTGCGCCCACCGACAGTTCGAGGCGCAGGAGTTTGGTGGCACCTGCGGCGCGCAGTTCGCCGCCCAGCGCCTCTGCATCGTTTCGCGTTTTGATGGGAAACCAGATCAGATAGGTGCCGGTCGCAAAGCGGCGCCAGGCTTTGGTGAAGGCGCCCGCGATCTGTTCGAACTCGTTGGGCGCTTCGAAAGGCGCATCGATCAGCACCACACCACGCCGCTCAGGCGGCGGCAGCAGGGCTGGCAGGCGGGCGTAGCCATCGCCCAGAATACTTTGCGCCTTGCGCCAGGGTTGGAGCGCGGCGGTCAGTGCCCTGCTCTCTTCGGGATGTTTTTCAATGGCGATCAGCCGGTCCTGCGGGCGCAGCAGACGGGCGGCGATCAGCGGTGAGCCGGGATAGTGATCACGGCCAAAGCTGCGCACGATCTCCAGATAGGTGCCCAATACGGGCTGGTCGGTGGGGGCCGCATCGAGGCGGGCGATGCCGTCTTGCGCCTCGCCGGTCTTGCCGGCTTCCGCGCCGCCAAGGTCATAAAGGCCGCGCCCGGCATGGCTGTCGAAGACGGCGAAGGGGGCGTCCTTCTTCCTTAGATGCAGCAACACCGCCACGAGGGCGGTGTGCTTCAGGACATCAGCGAAATTTCCGGCGTGATACGCGTGGCGATAGTTCATGCTGCCATTAAAGCGTATCTCGCCGGGGTTTCGCTAGACTGCTTCTGGCGCCGGTGCGGCGATCGGTGCAGCGGCGGCCTTTTTACGGCGCGGCGCGGCTTTGCGCTTTTTCGGTGCGGCGGTCTTTTTGGCGACAGCCTTCTTGGCGGTCTTCTTTACGGCCCGTTTCGCGGTTTTCTTCGCGGCTTTTTTCGCGACCTTTTTCGCGGGCTTCTTCGCCGTCTTCTTCACGGCCTTTTTGGCGACCTTCTTGCCGCGCTTCGCGACAGCCTTGACCGCCGCTTTCACGACCTTTTTCGCCTTGCGTTTGACGGCACCTTTTTTCTTCTTCGCAGCCATTGAGTTCTCCTTTGAGGGGGCGGCCTGCACGTGACAGAACCCCTTGCCTCGATAAGTGCTGACGTTGCGACCGTCCATGCCCGCCCTAGGACGCGAGAGAATCAAAGCCCGGTCGGTTGCGAGAATAAGTGCAATGCTGAAATTCGCAAAATGCGAAAACAGTTTGGCGCGGCCCGACATGCGTGATGGGCCGCGCCAACTGGTTCGGCGTCAGCCGAAACGCTTTGCCTGGCGCGTCACGAACTCGCGCGCCTCTGGCAGAAGGTCTTCGCGCACGGTCTTTTGCCAGCTTGCCGGGACGTTGGCGGCAAGGCTTTTGCGCGCGGCGTTGGACAGCGTGTTGACGTTCCAGCCGCCCCAGCGGCTGCTGCGCCGGGCAGGATCGGTTGCCAAAAGCACGATGGCGCCTGCACCAATCACCAGCAACGCACCTGCCGCCACCAGCGATCCGAGTGCGATGATGCGGCCCAGACGCGCCGTCCGCTGGGATGCAACGGACCTGGGGATGCGTGCCTTGCGGGCAGAGGGCGCACGCGCGGCGCGCTGCGCCGGTGTCTTGCGTGGCGCCTTGCGGGGCTGCTTTGTGACCATCTGCGTTAATCCCTGCTTGCCAGCCGGCCGATCACCCAACCAAGGCCGAACGCGACCAGAAGGCTTGTCCATGGGCGTTCATCCACCTGGCGTTCGATGGCTTCGACGCCCCGGCCACCCTGTTCGGCAACCGTGTCATAGAGATCGGCGACCGAGGCCTCGATCCGGCTCAGCGTGCGGCGCATGGCTTCGCTGGCCGAGCCTTCCAACTCGCCTGCAAGGGCGGTCACATCATCTTTCAGGTCCGAAACTTTCTGGTCGACATCGTCGAGATCGTCATTGTTATAGCCACGTTCACTCAAAGCACTCTCCATTCGACACAAGGGTTGGCGCACGTTGCGCGGTGATTGCAGAGCCCTGTCAGGACTGCCTCGCTAACGCCTGCGCATGGGGAATGTTCCATAGAAGCGCCTTGCGCGGAACCATTGGAGCGGCCCTGCGGAGCTAAAAAACGCGACATCATCGACATTTTGGGCAATGCGACGGTCGCATTGCTGAGTTTGTGCAAGGTTTTGCTGTTATTTCCGGCCAACAAAGATATGACGTGCGGGCAAATACCCCTCACCCCACAGGTCACCTCTTGGCATTCAGAAACGCGCCGTCCGCCATAGCACAAGCTCTCGCCGGGCACGCCTATGACGAACCCACCCCCGTTCAGGCAGCTGTCCTTGAAGAAGAGGCAGAGGGGCGTGATCTGCTGGTCTCCGCGCAAACCGGATCCGGCAAGACGGTCGCCTATGGGCTTGCGATCGCCGAAACGCTGCTCGACGGGGCCGAGACGCTGGGCCGGGCGGGCGAGCCGCTGGCGCTGATTATCGCGCCGACCCGCGAGCTGGCGATGCAGGTGCAGCGCGAATTGAACTGGCTTTATCAATATGCGGGTGCCCGCGTGGTGGCGTGTGTCGGCGGCATGGACCCCGGCAAGGAACGCCGCCAACTGGCCGATGGCGTTCACATTGTGGTCGGCACGCCGGGACGGTTGCGCGATCATCTGGAACGGCGCGCGCTCAAAGTTTCGGCGCTCAAGGCCGTGGTGCTGGACGAGGCCGACGAGATGCTGGACCTCGGCTTCCGCGAAGACCTTCAGTTCATTCTGGAGACGACGCCCGCGGAGCGCCGCACCCTGCTGTTTTCGGCGACGCTGCCCAAGGCCATTGTCTCGATGGCGCAGAATTATCAGCGCGATGCCTTGCGCATTCAGACCGTGGGCGAGGCGCGTGGCCATGCCGATATCGAATATCGGGCCATCCGCATTGCCTATAACAAGACCGAGGCGGCGGTGGTGAACCTGCTGCGCTTTATTGATCCGCCGAGCGCGCTGGTGTTTTGCAGCACGCGGCAGAGTGTGCGGCATCTGGAGGCGACGCTCCGGGAGCGCGGCTTTGCCGCCGTGGCGCTTTCGGGCGAGCTGAGCCAGAGCGAGCGCAACCATGCACTCCAGGCCTTACGCGACGGGCGGGCGCGGGTGTGTGTGGCGACCGACGTGGCGGCACGCGGGATCGATTTGCCCAATCTTGGTCTCGTCATCCATGCCGATCTGCCCAATGACGCCGAGGTGCTGCAGCATCGCAGCGGGCGCACGGGGCGCGCCGGGCGCAAGGGTGTCAGCATTCTTCTGGTGCCGCCGTCACGGCGCTACCGCGCCGAGGAAATGCTGGCACGGGCGCGCACGGCCTATACCTGGGGCGACCCGCCATCTGCCGAGGATATTCGCAGGCTGGATCTGGAGCGGCTGCTGGAAAGCCCGCTGCTGACCGGCGCCGAAGAGGCCGCGAACGAAGATGATCTGGCCATGGCGGCGGCGGTGCTGGGCGCCCATAGCCCGGCAGCGATCACGGCGGCCTTTGTGAAAATGTATCGCGCTCAACTGCCTGCGCCCGAAGAAATCGCGGTTTATGACGAACGGCGCCAGGGCGAGCGCACTGAGCGCAGCGGGCGGGACGGGAAGAAACGTAAAGAGCGTTCGGACCGCGAAGGCCCTGCTCGGCATGAACACGTTCAACGCGAGCGGGACCATGTTCAAGTGGACAGCCGCGCATTGCGCGAGCCGCGCGAACCCAGCCGGCCTGCGCGTGGCATGGTCAACGGGGTGTGGTTCAAGATCACCGTTGGCCGGGAGCGCAATGCCGATCCCAAATGGCTGCTGCCGGAAATCTGCCGTCAGGGCGAGATCACCAAGGCCGACATTGGCGCCATTCGTGTGTTCGACACCGAGACCCGGTTCGAGGTTTCGCCCGATGTCGCTGACCGTTTCACCACCCTTGTCGCCACCCGCAAGAAGGGTGGCGTGCGTATCTTCCTGGCACCCGATGCGCCGCCAACGGACACAGCGGCAGACGCGCCGACGCAACTGGCCCAGCCTGCTGCCCAGCGCGAGCGCAAAAGCGAGCGGTCTCATGAGCGGTCCAGCGACCAGCCATATGATCCGCTTGCGCAGCGCGAGGAGCGGGCACCCAAGGCGTACCGTCCGCGGGATACAGAGGCGGGCAAAAAGCCGCCTTTCAAAAAGCGCTTTGGCGACAAGCCGCGTTCGGACACGCCCTATGACGCCAGCGCCCCGGACCACAAAGCCCCAGACCACAAAGCACGGAACGACAAAGCACGCGACTTCAAGGTGCGTGACGGCAAGGCGCATGAAGGCAAGCCCTATGCGGCCCAGGCCCATCCGCCAAAACCGCAGGGTGCCAGGCCCGGCGGCGGCAGGCCCTATGAAGGCAAGGCGCATGACGGCAGAAAGTCTGAGGGCAAGCCGTATGCGGCCCAGGGCCATACGGGCAAACCGCGTGAGGACAGGCCGGGTGGCAAGCCAAGTGGCGGTAAACCGCATGGTGGTAAGCCGTTCGGCAAACCGTTCGGCAAACCGGCCCACAAGGGATTTGGCGGCAAAAAGCCCGGAAAGCCGAAACCCCGGGCTTAAGCGTTCTGCAGGCAGATTGGCGCGTCGTTGCGTCCCCTGACCGGGGGCGGAGGGATGTGCTCTATGAGAAGACCGGTCTTGGCCGGTACCAGCGTCGAGGGCGGTCAACAGCCTGTCTCAGTTGCGCTGCGAAGACAGTTTCAGGGGTCGCGGGCAACAGGGAATGGACTGTCGGGTTCATGCTGACACAGTGAGTACTTCTTCAGCGAGATCAAACGAACGCCGTTTTGCGGCGGAACCGAGCGCGCGCTCTTTGGCGCTGTTCGTGGCTGGCTATCGCGAGCCTATGCTGGGCCGCAGCCTGTTCGAACTGGGCGTGACGGTGGTGGCACTGATTGCCCTTTGGGTGGCCATGTGGTTTTCGCTGGAGGTGGGCTACTGGCTCACTTTGCTTCTGGCGGTTCCGGCCTCCGGCTTTCTTCTGCGCCTGTTCATGATTCAGCATGATTGCGGCCATGGCGCCTTTTTCCGCCAGCGGCAGATGAACGACTGGCTGGGCCGCACCCTCGGTGTCGTGACCCTGACGCCATATGACGTCTGGCGCCGGACCCATGCGCTGCATCATTCCACTACCGGCAATCTGGACCGGCGCGGTATGGGCGATATCGACACCCTGACGGTGCACGAATTCGCCGAGCGCTCGGTCTGGGGGCAAATTGCCTATCGTATCTATCGCAACCCGATCGTTATGTTCGCCATCGGGCCGTCTTACCTTTTCTTCCTGCGCCAAAGGCTGCCGATCGGCATGATGCGCAGCGGCTGGCGACCCTGGGCGAGCGCGCTGGGCACCAATCTTGCTATCGCCGTGATGGTGGCGGCGCTGATCTGGCTGGTGGGGGCGTGGCCCTTTTTCCTGATCCATTTTCCCATCGTGTTCGGTGCGGCGACCGCCGGTGTCTGGCTGTTTTTCGTGCAGCACCAGTTCGAGGGGACGCAATGGTCCCGCAATACCCATTGGGATTTTCATGAAGCGGCGCTGTATGGCAGCTCGCATTATGACCTGCCGCCGGTATTGCGCTGGTTCACCGGCAATATCGGGATGCATCATCTGCATCATCTGTGCAGCCGGATTCCGCATTACCGGTTACCGCAGATTTTGCGTGACCGGCCGGATCTGGCGCAGATCGGGCGGATCACCTTTTGGACCAGTCTGGGGGCGGCACGCCTCGCGCTGTGGGACGAGGGGCGGCAGAAGCTCGTTTCTTTCCGCGAAGCGCGGGCCACGGCCAATCTTGATGTGCCCAATCTTGAGCTTTCGCCGCTTGGCGGACGCATGGCAAGCGAACCGGCTGAGTGACGCTTTAAGGGTGTGCGCAGGCTTAGGCCCGTGCCGCGCGCTTGGCCGGGACCTTCTTTCCCTTTTTGCGCGCTTCCGACAGGCCGATGGCGATTGCCTGTTTGCGACTTTTCACAGGGCCACCCTTGCCGGCCTTGCCGCTTTTCAGCGTGCCTTCCTTCTGCCGCTCGACCGCGCGTTCCACATCTTCGCTGGCGCTTTTGGAATACCGGGCCATCACAACCTCCTCTTGCGCGGCGGCGCTTGATGCGGGCCGCGTTCGCCTAGGAAAGTGAAAGCCGGACGGTTGGTTCCGTGGACGAACCAGGGGCCACGGCATTTACAGTTTTCGCACCACACAGCGAAAGCCGATATGGACGGCGGCGGTATCGATCATCTGCGGCTGACGCGCGGCTGGGCGGTAGCGCAGGCAATAGTTGGGGGCACACAGGAACGAGCCGCCCTTCACCACTTTGCGCGGAATGCGGATATTGGGAAGGGCCGGATCGAAGCTGGCCTCGCGCGCCTGCGCATCGGCCACGCAGCAGGATTTGGTTTTTGCAGGCTGGCCTTCGGCGGGATACCAGTCCGTCGTCCACTCCCAGACATTTCCGGCCATGTCGAAGAGGCCGAAATCATTGGGCGGAAAGGCGCCGACCGGCGAGGTGCCTTCGAAGCCATCGCTCCCTAAATTCTCGAGGGGAAATTCGCCTTGCCAGGTATTGGCCATGTAACGGCCGCCGGGGGTGAATTCATTGCCCCAGACGAATTCTGCGCCATCGTGGCCGCCGCGCGCGGCGTATTCCCATTCGCTCTCGGTGGGCAGTTCCTTGCCTGCCCAATGCGCATAGGCCTGAGCATCTTCGAACGCGATGTTGACCACGGGGTGGTCTTGTTTGGCCTTGAAGACGTTGGTCTTGCCATCGGGGCGGCGCCACTGCGCGCCGGGTGTATAGACCCACCAATTGGTCCAATCATCGAGATCGACGCGGCCACGCGGCTTTTTGAACACCAGCGCACCCGGCTTCAGCGCCTTGGGATCGGCGCCAGGATAGAGCGCGGGATCAAGGGGCCGTTCCGCCACCGTGACGTAGCCTGTCGCGCGCACGAAGCGGCCAAACGAATCGTTGGTGACGGGATGGGTATCGATCCAGAAGGAGGCGACATCGACCTCGCGCACCGGCGCTTCCTCCGGATAATGCCGGGCGGACCCCAGCCGCGCATGACCGGCGGGGATGCACGCCATGCCTGCACGGCGATCATCGTGTTCCTGCATAGACACCTGTAGCCACCCTGCGGCTGGCAATCTTCTCAGGGTTTCAGAACGGCGCCATCCATGGCCGTGTTGGCTTGAAGCCCTGTTTCTTGCGAAGACCCGCCAACCTTGACGGTATAGGCACCCTGCCGGACGCGCCAGCCATGCCCGGCCTCGTCATAATCCGCCAGCAAGCGCGGATCGACCGTCATGCTCACCTGTCGGCTTTGGCCGGGAGCGAGCGCGATCTTGTCGAAGCCAAGCAGGCGCGTTTCGGCGCGGCCCGCGGCGGAGACGAGATAGAGTTGCGGCGCTGCCAGCCCGGCGACCTTACCGGTGTTACGCACATCGAAGTGCACCTGCATGACCTTGCCGCCTTTGATGCGCAGATTGGCGTAGGCAAACTGCGTGTAGGAAAGGCCATAGCCAAAGGGAAACAGCGGTTCGAGCTTCTTGTCGGCGAACCAACGGTAGCCGACTCTTGATCCTTCGACATAATTTACATCGAATTGCTGTTTGTCGGGCAGACCCACCCCGGGTAATTCGGGGCGCGGGGTCTGGGCGATATCTCTTGGAAAGCTGATCGGCAAACGGCCCGAGGGATTGACGTGGCCGAACAGAATATTGGCGATGGCCTCGCCGCCGCGCTGGCCGGGATACCAGGCTTCCAGCACGGCACCGGCCTGGGGCAGCCATGGCATGGTGACGGGGCCGCTTGTTTGCAGCACCACGATGGTTTTGGGATTGGCGGCGGTGATGGCGGCCACCAATGCGTCCTGCCCATCCGGCAGCGTCAAATCGGGGAGATCGGAATCCTCAATGCTCCACTGATTGGCGAAGACGATGACGATGTCGGCCCATTTGGCGAGTGCGGTGGCCGACGACACGTAACGCCCATCGTCGAATTTCACCTCTGCCGTGGGGGACGCGGCGCGGATGGCTTTGAGCGGCGAGGACGGGGCGTAGACCATCTTGCGGAATGGCGCGAGCATGCCTTCCCCGCCCACGGGGATCACTGCGGAGGCCCCGCCGACCGGCGTAACCTGCGAAGAGCCTGCGCCGGAGAGCACGCCCGCATCGGCATGGCCGCCGATGATGGCGATGCGGTTTGCACGCGCGGCGAGCGGCAGCAGATTGGCATCGTTCTTCAGGAGCACCATGCCCTGCTCTGCGGTGCGCAGTGCGATTTCGCTGTGCGCCTTGTAATCGATCTCGGACTTCACGGGGGGATGTTCGAACACGCCAGCGGCGAACATGGAGCGGAAGATGCGGCGCACCATGTCGGAGAGGCGGGTTTGCGGGAACGACCCGGCGTTCAGCGCGGCGGTGAGCGGTTTGTCGAAGTACACTTCGTCGTCGAGGGAACTGCCCGATTCCTGATCGAGGCCGTTCTTTGCATCGTTGAGGCTGTGCACGCCGCCCCAATCGGACATCACCCAGCCGGGATATTTCCAATCGCCCTTCAGCACATCGTTGAGCAAATGGCTGTTGCCGCAGGCATGGGCGCCGTTGACGAGATTATAGGAACACATCACCGCGCCGGGGCGCCCGCCTTCAATGGCAAGTTGGAAGGCCAGCAGATCGGATTCGCGGGCCGCGCCCTCCCCTATCACGGAGTTCGCCCAGTTGCGGCCCGTTTCCTGACCGTTGAGGGCGAAATGCTTGACGGTGGAGATGACGTGCTGCTCCTGGATGCCGCGGATGGAGGCGCCCGCGAGCGTTCCCGCCAGAAGCGGATCTTCGCCGAGATATTCGAAATTGCGGCCGTTGCGCGGATCGCGCGTGAGGTTGACGCCGCCCGCCAGCAACACGTTGAAGCCCTTGCGCCAGGCTTCCTGTCCGATCATCGCGCCGGCTTCATGGGCAAGGCTCACATCGAAGGTCGCGGCGAGCGCAAGGCCGGAGGGAAGCGCCGTTGCTGTGTCGCCCGGGCGGATGTTGAACGGATTCGTGATGCCGAGGCTGGCATCGGTTTCCTGCAAGGCCGGAACGCCGAGCCGTGCGATGCCGGGAATGTAACCGGCGGAGCCGAGGGCCGCTTTGGGCACGACCGCGCCCTTGAAGGGGATGGCGAAATCGCCATACACGAGGCGCACCTTCTCGTCCTGCGTCAACGCCTTTTCGAGCAGCTCGGCGCGGGCGTCGGGCGACAGGGTGACGTCCATCCAGGGACGCGGCGATTGGGCGGCGGCGGGCGGCACCGCACATAGCGTTACCGCCCAGACGGCACAAAGCAGAACACCGGCTTTCATGGCTTTCCTTTTAGAAATTCACCGTCTTAGAAATTCACCGTGGCCGACACGCCGAGGATACGGCGGGCATCCTGCGGCAGGATCTGCGCATAGCTTCCGGCGAACAGGCCGTTGGCGATGATGGAGCTGGCGTAACGCTGATCGAACAGGTTCTTGGCGAACAGGGAGACGGTATAGCTGCCATCTTCCGGCTCGATCCCGATCGACACATTCATCAGGCCGTAGGCCTTCTGGATGGTCCTCGGATCCTGGTTCGAACTGTATTGGACGTCGCTGGTGTGGTGATAGCTGACGTGGATGTAACCGACCTTGTGGAATTGCTCGATCGCGAAATCGTAATCGCCGCCGAGTGTGAAGGTGAACTTCGGCGCATTGGCAAGCGTGGCACCGGCAAGGTTCTGGCGCGCCGGAATGGCGGGGTTCGGCGGAGCCGCTGGCACCGCGGGCAGGCATCCCACGATCTGGCCCGGATAGCAGTTGGACGTGTAGTTGAGGAAGGTTGCTTCGGTATAAGCGGCGTTGCCGGAGAGCGTGAGGCCCGCCAGCGGTTGCACCTGGATATCGGCTTCAAGCCCGCGCGTGCGCAGCGCGCCCGCATTCGACAGGCTGAAGGTGAACAGCGTGGCATCGAAGGCCTGCGCCTGGAAGTCGTCATATTTGGTCCAGAAGCCGGTGAGGTTGACGACCGCGCGCTTGTCCCAGAACTGGGTGCGCACACCGGCCTCGTAGGCGGTGGAGATTTCCGGCTTCAGGACGGCATCGCCCCTGGCGATCTGGGCGGCGCCCAGATTGTTCAACAAATTGACCGCCACGCCTTTGTAGCCGCTGGTGACCGTGAAATAGGCCATCACGTCTTCGGCCACATCGACCTGCGCACCGACCTTGTAGGAGACGTTTGAATCGTCGGCATGTATTGGCGTGCGCGCGAGCGCCGCCTGGCCCTGGAAACCGATATTGAGGTTGGGATTGGTGTTGAGGCCGAGCACGGTGGACCGGGCGAAGGCCGCATCCAGATTTTCGTGGGTCCAGCGCAAGCCGCCGATGAGGCGGAAGAAATCCGTCACTCGATAAGTCGACTGGCCGAACAGCGAAATGCTGGTGGTTGAGATGGAGCGGGCGACATCGCTGCCGCAGCCGGTGGTGCCGCCGCCGCAAAGCGCGCCGATGGCGGTTTGCCGTGTGGTGGAATTGAGCCACTGATCGAAGAAATAGGCGCCCACCGTGTATTGGAACGGCCCGTCATCGGTGGACTGCCAGCGCAGTTCCTGGGTGAATTGCGACTGGTCCTGAATACCGTTGTTCAGATTGACCAGTGGCAGGGGGGAAATATCACCATCGTCATTGTTGTCGTAATCGTGAAAGCCGCGATAGGCGGTGATTGAGGTGATGGAGCTGCTGCCCAGATCGTAATCGGCCTGCACCGATGCACCGCCACTGTGCTGCTTCAGGAAGGTGTCGCCATCATAATTGCCGTTGAAGTTTTTGGGGCTGGCGATCACGGGCGCGATCACAGCGGCATAACCGGCCGATGCCGAACGGGGAACATATTGGCAGCAGGTGCTGTCGATATTTGCGTAATCGCCGGTCACCAGGACGCGCAACTTGTCTGTCGGGGTGTAGAGCACCTTGCCGCGCAGCGCCCATTGCTTGTCGTTGTTGATGTCTCCGCCGTCGAAGATATTCGTGCCGGTGCCATCACGGCGCATGAAATAGCCCGAGACGCGCGCGTCCACATCATCGGTCACCGCACCGTTGGCCGATGCCTTGAGCTTGACCTGGTTCAGCGAACCGTAGCTTGCACCCATCA
>DATJDE010000082.1:0-8269 GCA_035497595.1 Rhizomicrobium sp.
CGTTGAATGTCATCGCGCCGTCGAGCAGCGTATTCTTCGAACCCAGCTCGAAGGCATCGATGAATTCCGGCTTGAAGGTCAGAGGATGCGTCACATTGCTGGGTGACGATCCCCCACCCAAGAAGGGGATGGGCATCACCGGAATGACGCCAGGCGGGTTGGCGCCGCCGCCCTTATACCCGCGCGAATAGGACCCATAGACAAGGGTTTGATCGGTGAAATCGAGTTTCGGCGTCCAATTGGCGACGAATCTGCCCGTCCATTCCTTCCACTGCTGATCGATGTATCCTTGCGCGGGATCGACAACACCTTCGATCGGATAACCTTTGCCCGCCATGGCGGTCCAACTGGGAATTTCGGTGAAATGTTTCTTGTCGTAGGTCCAGCGCAGGCCGCCGGTCAATTGCAGATCCGGCATCACCTGATAATAGACCTCGCCGAACCCTGCCCAGGAATTCAGCCGGTAGGGATCCTGGCTGCGGAAATAGTTGTGACCCTGTCCATCCAGACTGTCGAGCGGGTTGGGATCGACCCATGAACAGCCAAATCCGGTAAATCTGAGAACCGTCCGATCAGCCGGTTGCGGATTGCAGGAGTTGGCAAGCGCGGGATCAAACGGAGCGTGAGGAACAATGGGGGCAACGGCCCCACCGTAAAACATGTTATTATACTCCGTGAGGAGGCTGATGGCATTCATAAAGACGAAATAATCCTCAACAGTCTGGTAGTGCAGGTAGTTGACGCCGACGCTAAAATTAAACGGGACGCTGAAATGCGATGCCAATCGCACTTCCTGCGAGAATTGCTGCGAGCGCTGCTGAGAGAGATCCAGGGCCACCAACCTGTCTGAACAGCCCAGTTGTGGATCGCAAAACTCGCCATCCGCTCCGACAAAATAATTACCGGCCCCCGGCACGCCACCATTGAACACTTTTGGTATGAATATCCCTTCGGTGGTGCTGAACCGATTAAAGTCCTGCGTGGAGCGCAACGTATCCTTGTTAAAGCCGGTTTGCGACGTGAGAGTCAGGGTTGGAGTGATGTTGTAATCCGCATTCAACTCGAACGTATCGTTCTTCGCCCGGTACGTAGGATCGAACATGGAATTAATGACGCGCAAATCCTGTGATTGGGTCAAATTCGCATAAGGATTCGTCCCGTTTGCGATAAACGCGCCTTGTGCTTCCAAGCCCCAGACGAACGGAAGCGCGCCCGCGCTGGGGGTCTGAAAGGCCAGCGGGCCGTACAGCGGACCCGGCTTGCACCCTTGCGATAAATAATTGGCCTCGAAAACGGTGGGGACCTGTGGGCCGGTAGGCCCGTTGATCACAGATGGTGGATCATCTCTCGTGCAGAGTTGCTTGGTCGAACGCGCACGGTCGTCATTTTCACTGAAGTGCTCCCAGATGAACGTCGCCGTGAGGTTTTCAACCGGATGGACCAGAAGCGATACGCGCCCCGACCAAAGATTGCGGCCATCGAGGGATTTGTTGGTCTGTTCGTTGAAGGCGTAACCATCACGCTTGGTCCATTCACCCGCGAGGCGCAGATCGAGCTTGTCACCGACGATGGGGATATTCAGCATGCCTTCGAGGCGGCGATTGCTGTAGTTGCCCACATCCAGCGACGCCATGGCCTCATATTGGTCTGTCGGCTTGGCCGAGGTCATGTTGACGACACCTGCTGTCGCGTTGCGGCCGTAAAGCGTTCCTTGTGGACCGCGAAGGACTTCCACGCTGCTGACGTCGTAGAATTCCTGTTCGAAGAAGTGGTTGCGGATGAACGGAATATCGTTGAGCGCAACGGCCACGGCAGGATCGGTCGTGACAGAAATTGCCTGGGTGCCGATGCCGCGAATCTGGATGTTGTAGCCGGTGAAGTTGGTTTTCGAGAATGTCAGGTTCGGCACCTGTCTCACAAGATCGGGGCCGCCGGCGGTTTGGGTGGCGGTGAGTTGTTCCTGGCTCATGGCCGTGATGGCGATGGGCACGGATTGCACATCGGCGCCGCCGAGCTTTGAAGACGTGACGGTGACGGTTTCAACACTCGCCCGCTGCGGCGCGAGTTGGGCGTATTGGGCGCCGGATTTGATGTCTTGCGCGGCGTCGGACGATTGCCTGCCGCGGATGATTTCGACGACGCCGGAATCCATGTGCGGCATCAGGCCGGTGCCTGCGAGGATGCGCGAGAGGGCTTCGTCGGCGGGCAGGTTGCCTTTGACGCCTTTGGTTGTTGCGCCTTTGATGAGAGTTTCGGCATAGAAGACATGCACGCCGGTTTGTGCGGCATAGGCTTTGAGTGCATCTTTCAGGCCGCCGGCGGGCACATCGAGGCCACTGGCGTTTGCCGGAAGTGCGATCAGCGCGGCGATGGCGGCGCTGCCGAGAAGCTTGATGGTGGTGTGTCTGGACATATTCCCCCCTTGGAACGGTTAGCCGCGATGGCGGCGGTAAAATGCTGCGGTGTGTCCGGCGTTCATTGTGAAAGGTGAATTTCGTTGCCGCGGGCCTGGACCCTGAGGCCGAGTGCGGTGTGGGCGGCGCGGCCGAACAGCGCCACGTCATCGGCGGGGAATGTGCCGCCGATTTCGAGCGTTGCGATGGACGGGTCGGTGATGACGAGTTTGTGGCGGTTGTAGCGGTTGAATTCGGCCACCGCGTCGCTGAGCGCTGTATGATCGAAGGTGAGCACGCCGCGCCGCCAGCCAAGATCGCGCGTCATTTCTCTCACCGGCTTTTTGAGCACGGAGATCGCATCGTTGACAGCCACAGCGATATCGCCGGGTTTCAGCACCGCGCGTTTGCCATCTTCCAGGTCGATCCGCGCGCTGCCTTCGAGCAGTTCGACCTGGAGACGCGCGCCATCCTGGCGGATGATGAATTTGGTGCCGAGATCGGTGACGCGGTGTTTGCCCACCATGACGATGAAGGGGCGCTGCGCATCGTGCTTGATGTCGAAATAGGCTTCGCCTTTGTCCAGCCAGACTTTGCGCTGCTCGGAGCCGCGCGCCATGCGCAGCACCGTATCGGTGTTGAGTTCGATTTTTGAGCCGTCGCTCAGGGCCAGTGCCTCGCGCCCGCCGATGGTGGTGGCGAAGGTCTGGTGATCCTGATGGGTGGCGAGCAGGCTGCCGCCGATGCTGAGGGCGGCGGTGACGAGCACGGCGGCGGCGATTTTGAGGCCGCTATGGCGCGGGGCCGGAGCTGCGAAGGGGCGGCGCATGGGTTGTTGCAGCGCGCTGAGGCGTGTGGTGCGGTTCCACGCCGCTTCGAGGCGCAAATAGGCCACCGCATGGGCCGGAGAGGCGGCGAGCCAGGATTCCAGACTGGCGTCATGCGCCGCATCCCACTCATCGCTGCTGCGCTGTTCCAGCCACTCGGCGGCGCGCTGTTCGACGGCGGATGCGTCAGGCAGATCCATCGTGGGGGTCACGGTTTTCTCCGCAGATCGGTGGGTTCGCCATAGAGAAAATTGGCCAGCGCGCGCATGCCGTTGGTGAGATGGCGTTTGACGGTTTCTTCGCCGACGCCCATGCGCAGCGCGATGTCACGCCGGGAGAGGCCATCGACCTGTTTCATCACCACGGCTTCGCGCGAACGCTGGGGCAAGGAATCCAGCGCAAGCTGAAGGCGGCGCAGTTCTTCGCGCGCCATCACCACCCGGTCGGGCGGCGGTTCTTCGGCGGCGGCGCCCAGGCTTTCGAGATCGGCCACCGCTTCAATCGGCACCACCTGTTCGCGGCGTACACGGTTGATCAGCAGATTGCGTGCCGTGGTCAGCACGAAGGGCTTGGCCTGTTCGGGCAGTTCGTGCAGCGCCGCTTCGTAGACGCGGACATAGACTTCCTGTCTGATGTCGGCGACGTCGCTCTGGTTGCGCCAGTTGCGCTGGATGTATTGCATCAGAACCGTCTCCAGCGGGAGCACCTCGGACACGAACCAGACGCGGGCTTTGGCAGCCGTCATGGCGGCGTCGCGCGCTTTGCGCATCGCTGTGTCATCACGACCGTTTTCCGGCGGCTGTTTCATCCGTGGCGATCCCATTTCCCCTTTGCGCCAAGTCCGCAGGGGCCACATCTGGTTAGACAAGGCTGGGACGCAAATGGGGGAAAGGGGGCGACAAATTTCTGCGCCGCTAAGGCACTGGGCGGTAAAACCTAAGCCTGGCCTGCGTCCCAGATGGACTTGAAGCTGCCTTTGCCACAGAGCAATTGCGCCGGGCTGGATTTGTCGATGTGGCCGATCAGGCCCTGATAGACGCCGTAGCCCACAAGCTCCTGAAGGCGCGGGCTAAAGGTTTTGACCAGAGCAGGGGGCACGCCCAGTTGCTGGTTTTCCTGTTGGCGGATGAAGCCCGCGCAATAATTCATTGCGATGCCGATGCGCCGTTTGTCTGTCTGGTTTGCGCCGCCGCCATGCCAGAGCGCGCCATCCCAGATCAGCACCGCGCCTTTTGGCATTTCGGCGGGGATGGTTTCGTAATCGCCGCCATAGGTGGGATTCTCTTTCACATGGCTGCCGGGCACCAGGCGCGTGGCGCCATTGGCGGCGGTGAAATCGGTCAGCGCCCACATGGAATTGCAGATGATGGCGCGGTGCGGTTTGGCCAGCGGGATCACCATGTCGTCGGCATGGATGGGCTGGGCGATTTCACCCGCGCCGATGGCGATGGAGGACAGGGAGGAAACCAGGCAACCGCTATCGAGCACGCCTTCCACGAGGGGCAGCACGTTTTCGTGCACGGGAACCTGATCCCACGGGGCGCCATGGGCGAGCAGATTATAAATCCGCACCGTGTTGCGGCCCTCGAAGCTGTTGGCGGCGGGCTTGGCCTCCAGCGTGGCTTCGAGCCGGGCGAGGCTTTCGCTCAGCGCCTCACGCAGGCTGGGGGAAATGGCATTTTCGACAATGGTATAGCCATCGCGGCGCAGGCGCTGCAGATGGGCCTCTTTCTGCCGGTCGTCCATTCCTTGTCCCCCTTTGGACGGGCGGAAGGATAGAGCCGTTACGGGGCAAATGGCTAGGCGTGGCGTTTGCCGCTAGGCTGGGCTTGGCTGTTCACTTGCGGGAGATCCTGATGAAGACGCGCCTACGCACCCTTTTTCTTGTTGCGGCAGGTCTTGCCGCGACCGCAGCCCTTGCCGCCCCCCTGCCCGCGCCGCCTTCGGCTGAGGGCGGCGGGGCGAGCGACACCATTCAGGGGCAGGTGGTGCGCGATCCGTATCGCTGGCTGGAGAATTGGAACGATCCGAAGGTGCAGGCGTGGAGCGATGCGCAGAATACCCGCACGCGGGCCTTTCTCGATGCGTTGCCGCAGCGCGAGGCTGTTAAAGACAGGCTGATGGCGTTGGTCACCGCGACCTCGCCTGCCTATTACGATCTGTCGGCCAATGGTGCGCTGATTTTTGCGATGTATAGCGACCCCGCTGTGCAACAGCCGATGCTGGTGACGCTGAATGCAGCTGCCGATCCGGCGAGCCGCAAGGTTTTGCTCGATCCTAATGCGTTGGATGCAGCAGGGCATATTGCGATTGACTGGTTTGTGCCGTCGCATGATGGCACCAAGGTTGCCGTGTCGCTCTCGAAGAATGGCAGCGAGGATGGCACGCTGCATGTGTTCGATGTGGCGACCGGCAAAGAGATCGAAACGCCGATCCCCAATGTGCAATATCCCACAGCGGGTGGCAGCCTTGCCTGGGTGAAGGGCGACGGGGCGTTCTGGTATACGCGCTATCCCGGGCCTTCCGTGCCGGAAGCCGAGCAGCATTTTCATGTGCAGGCCTAGCATCACAGCCTTGGCACGGACTGGCGCAGCGATCCGCTGGTGCTGGGGGCGGCGCACGGGCTTGAGCGCGTATCGGAAGTGTTTCTCGACAATACCAGCGGACGGGCCGATGCGCTGGTGGCGGTGCAACGCGGCGATGGCGGGGAATGGGCGTTTTATGTTTTGCGCGAAGGCGCGCAGCCGGTTGAGCTTGCGACCTATGCGGACCGGATAGTTTCGGCCGCCCTTGGCCCCGACGGCGCGGTGTATGGGATTTCGCGCAAGGGCGCGCCCAATGGCAAGATTGTGAAACTTTCCGGCGCCTATGAAAAAGGCGCGCTGGGGGCGGCGCCTGTGCTTGTGCCGGAAGGGCCTGTCGCCATTTTATCGGGCGGGGCGCAGAAGGGGACGGCGGATCTCACCGTCGGCAACGACCGCTTGTTTGTGCGCGATATTGTGGGCGGGCCCAATCAAGTGCGGGTGTTCGGGCTCGACGGCGCGGTAAAGGGCAAGCTGCCTTTGCCGGAGGTTTCGTCCAACAGCGAGATTGTGGTGCTGGGGGACGGGGATATCCTCTATGACGTTTCGACCTATTTGCGGCCACGCTATTATGCGCGCTGGACGCCTGCCACGGGCAAAATGCGCGAGACGGCGCTGAAAGTGACCTCGCCGGTTTCGTTTGATGATGCGGAAGTGGTGCGCGAATTTGCGACCTCTAAAGACGGGACGCGGGTGCCGGTGAATATCATCCGGCGCAAGGGCACCAAGCTCGATGGCAACAACCCGGCGCTGCTCTATGGCTATGGCGGCTATGGGGTGAGCCAGGTGCCGGTGTTTTTGGGCGCGATGCGGCGGCTGTGGCTCGACGCGGGCGGGGTTTATGCCATTGCCAATACGCGCGGCGGGGCCGAGTTTGGCGAGACCTGGCATACACAGGGGATGCTGACACACAAGCAGAATGTGTTCGATGATTTTGCGGCGGTGGGCGAACATTTGATCGCGGCGAAATATACCTCCCACGAAAAACTCGCGATGATGGGCGGTTCCAATGGCGGGCTTTTGATGGGGGCGATGATTACGCAGCACCCTGCCCTTGCGCGGGCCTTTGTGTCGGCGGTGGGGATTTATGACATGGTGCGGGTTGAGCTTGACCCCAATGGCGCGTTCAACACCACCGAATTCGGCACGGTGAAAAAGCCGGATGAGTTCAAGGCGCTGTTTGCCTATTCGCCGTATCATCATGTGGTGAAGGGGACGGCCTATCCTGCTGTGTTGTTGACGACGGGCGCGACGGATGGGCGGGTGAACCCGATGCATTCGCGCAAATTCGCCGCCGCATTGCAGGCGGCGACTGCCTCCGACCGGCCGGTTTTGTTGCGCACTGAGCGCAATGCTGGGCATGGCATTGGCAGTTCACTGGCGCAGCGTATTGCCGAACAGACCGACCAACTGACCTTTTTATTCGATCAGTTGGGCATGACGTTCGCAGCATCTGGCAAATAAAAAAACGGGCGGCAGGAGAACCTGCCGCCCAGTTTGTTGTTTGGGTAAGCTTGAAGAAACCGAGGGATCTGTCGGTCAGGCGGCGTTACGCGCGATGCGGATTTCGCGATCATCTGTTTCGCGAAAGGCATTGCGCGCTTCCAGCGGCACGCTGTGATAGCGCACCGGTGATTTGATGTTGAGGCGGGCGCGGGCGGCCTCCAGCGGTTCGGCGAACAGCGCGTCGTAATCTTCAGCCGGCAGCCATTTGGCGGCCTTGCCGTTGCGCCAGCCTTCGAGCATCGATTTGATATATTGCAGGGTGGGATGGGAGCGCGTCATCTCAAACGCCGCCGTCAGCACGATGAAACCGATGCCGCGATTTTTCACCTGGCCATAGGTGAAGGCGAGGATGGAGGCTTCCCCCAGCGTATCGGTGCGATAGCCGGTGAGGACGTGCCAGATGTCATGCACATCGCGCATGCGCCGCCCATACCAGGCGACGGGGTGGGCGGCATCTATGTCGTTGTCGACGCCTTTGCGGCTTTCTTCCACCAGACCATCGGCGGAGAGCGCGCGCAGATTGATGAATTCGCGATAGTGCGCGCCGACCGTGCCGGGGGCGAAGCTGGCGAGCCAGGCATCATCGCAGAGTTTTTCGGCCAGTTCTTCGCGCCGGTAAATCTGGCGGCCACCTTCGGGCAGCGAAAGCATCCGAATGAAGCCATCATGGATGGCGCTGCCGGACAGACATTCGATGATTTCGAACACCTGGGCGGTATCTTCCTTGTCGGCGATCAGGCGGCGCAGGGCGGCAGCTGCGCGGCGCGGCTGGATTGGCATGCGGCCGGCATTCGCCGATTGGGCGGAGGCCTTGCGTGCAAAGGCGCTGCTCTGGGTCTCGCTCATAATCGCCATCCTTGTCTTGCCACCGGGTTAGGCGGCATTAACTGACACAAATGTCATTATAGGGAGGCGGCTGCGAAATTCAAGGGGGGCCGGGCGACGGAATAGGTGCCAGGCG
>DATJDE010000083.1:0-6511 GCA_035497595.1 Rhizomicrobium sp.
GGCAAGAAGCGCCAGAGGTCAACCAATCCGGCGCGGCATCGCCCGTTCCGGAGCAAGGATCTATGCAGGGCGTCTTGCACGCCGCAATTCTGGCTGCCGCGCGCACGCTGATCGCGCAAACCGGAATAGACACATTCACGCTCAGCGCGGTCGCGCGCGAAAGCGGCCTTGCGCGCAACGATCTCTATGGCCTGTTCCGCAACAAGACTGAATTACTGCTCGCCATCGCGGCAGATGATTTGAGTGCGGCAGGGCACTGTTTGCGCACGCGCCAAACCGGATCGGCCCGCATTTCGCTACCTTATGAGGCTCTGGTGACAGCACTCGCGCCCGCCAATGCCCCCGCCGATACAATTGTTCCCGAACCGGGGCCTTTGCCCGGCCCGGTGGCGGGCTTTTCGCACCTCGCCGAGCAATTGCCCGCGCCCCCGCCCGTTATCCGCCAGCCTGCGCAAGCAGCCGAAAGGCCCACAGTGCTCGCCGCGCCGAGCAGCGATAACGCCCAGCTTGACCAGATCGTTGATCGGCTTGGCTTTCCCTCCACCCCGCTGGGGGAAGGCTCGGCCACATCGGTCACCCGCATGGATCGCCGTGTCGGGATGATGGAAAAGATTATTGCCGAGCTTCAAGACCGATTCGACAAACTCGAAAAGGTCGCGAATGATGGCTTGCAGACGACCGAGACCAACCTCGAGGGCCTCGTGCAACGCGCCGACCTGACGGAAAAACGCCTGGCGGACACGGCCAGAACCCTGCGCAGCGAATTGCTCGACGCATTCACCCATGTCGTGCCGCCGCCGGTCGAGACACCGCGCGTGACCCCGCTCCCGGATGAGGCTCCAACACCCGCCACGCAAACTGCGCAAGTGGCAGACACGCCGCCCGTCTCCCCATCAGATACATTGATGCGCGCGGCTTTCAAACGCAGCAGCGCGGATACTGATTATCTCGCCGCCGCGCGCCGCTCGGCGCAGGACGGCGCAGCCGAGCCACCCCCGATGGCCGCGCCGCGCCAGAAGCCCCGTTCGCGCCGCCACAAGCATCTGTTGAACCGTCAACAGCTTCTGGGCATCGGCGCGCTTTCAATCGCGGTGATCCTTGCCACCATGGGCATCGCGCTCAGTGAAGGGTTGTTCACCGCCGAGCGAAACACCATCCGCCCGGTTGCCCAACACGCGAAAGCCCCCGCGCCGCTCCCCACCCCAACCCTTGCCGCCATTGCGCCCGACGCCCCAACGCTACAACCCGTCGCGCCCCCACCGTCGCCCCCCAGCCTGAGCCCCGAGCAACGCCTCGAAGCGCTCGCCAATGGCGGCAACACCAAGGCCGCGTTGATCATCGCCGTTCGCTATCTCGATGCAGACGGCAAGGCACGCAACGATGCTGAGGCCGCCCGCCTGCTCGAGCGCGCGGCCAAAGCGGGCGAACCGGTTGCGCAATATCGTCTGGGCACGCTCTATCAGCGCGGCGTCGGTTTGGTGCGCGATGAAGCACAGGCGCTGCGCTGGTACGAAGCCGCCGCCCAACAGGGCAACCGCAAGGCGATGCACAATCTGGGCGTGTTCTATGCCGAAGGCCGCGGCACGACGCAGGACTTTGCGCAAGCCGCCACGTGGTTTCTGCGCGCGGCAAAGCTGGGTTATGTCGATTCCCAATTCGACATGGGCGTTCTGCATGAACGCGGGGCAGGCGTGCCGCAGGATCTGGCTGAAGCGTATAAATGGTATGCCATCGCAGCCAGAAGTGGCGATGCCGATTCCAAAACGCGGATCGAGGTGCTGGCCAGCCAGATCGATCCGCATGCGCTTGAAAACGCCCGTATCGCGGCACAGGCTTTTCGTCCAATGCCACTTGGCCGTGCTGCCAACGTGATGCCACAACTTGCTGATCTGCGCGCCAGGTAGAACCCGTAACAAAACCTGAATCAATCGACGACACCCTGTTCGCAAGGTACGTCTGCTGCTATGTTCCGCGCCGTTCGGCGATGGGGGAGAATGAATATGTGGGGGAGGGCGTTTTTATGCGCCATGACGGTCGTGTGTTTACCGGCCTGTGCAACGAATGTTTTTAGCTATTCCTCGCCATCTGCCGATCATTCCGCACCCGCGCAAACGTTGCTCGTGGCAGAGGAGCAGCCAGTGAAGCTTGTCCATTGTGAGCGTCTGGCAGATCAGCGCGCCGACGATGCGGTGATGGCGCTTTACGTCAGGCAAGGGTCGGAGGCATACGAAGCAGTCCACCAGAAAACCTATCGCGCCTGCGTAAACTGGGAAAACCGGTCGCCAGGCCAATAGCGGCGGTCTTTCGCACATCTGTCCCCAGTAGCGCTGCGGCCCGGCGCAGCCTATTCTGCCCTGGCGATATCTTCGCCAGGGAGTGTGCATGTTCTGGGACTGGTCTTATTCAATGCCCAACTGGGCCTGGTGGCTCTTTCCCTTCCAGGGGCTGATGTCCTTCCTTTTCACCGTGGCGATCATCATTCTGGTCGTACTGCTGCTGCGCCGCAGACATCTTCCGTATCAGGATTATACGACGCGCAGCCAGGCGCTTCAGATTCTGGAGGAGCGTTACGCCAAAGGCGAAATCCAGCGCGAAGAATATCTCCAGAAGAAACAGGATCTGCGCGGCTAGTCGCGCTCCAGATATCCGCCATTGGATCGCCAGTGAAAGGGTGGGACACTGCCGCCAACCGCAATTCAACAGGCAGACATCCCTCCATGGTTCCCTTTTCCATTCTCGAACTCGCCCGCGTCCGGCAAGATGGCAATGCCCGCGTTGCGCTCGACAATGCGCGCGCGCTGGCTATCCATGCGGAGACACTGGGTTATCGCCGCATCTGGGTTGCCGAACATCACAACATGGCGGGCATCGCCAGCGCCGCGACCTCGCTGGTGCTTGCCCACATTGCCGCTGCAACCAAAACCATCCGCGTCGGGGCAGGGGGCATCATGCTGCCCAACCATTCTCCCATCGTGATTGCCGAACAATTCGGCACGCTGGAAACGCTGTTCCCCGGCCGCATCGATCTCGGCCTCGGCCGTGCACCCGGCACCGATCAACTCACCTTGCGCGCCTTGCGCCGCGATCCCATGACCGCCGAACGCTTCCCGCAGGATGTGCTTGAACTGCAAGCCTTCCTCGCGCCTGTGCAGGAAGGCCAGCGCATCCAGGCCGTGCCGGGTGCAGGCACGGAAATCCCGTTATGGATTCTCGGCTCCAGCACCTTCGGCGCCCAACTCGCAGCAGCCCTCGGCCTGCCTTACGCCTTCGCGTCCCATTTCGCGCCCGATGCGCTGGACGACGCGCTCGCCCTCTACCGCGCCCAGTTCAAACCGTCCGATCAGCAGCCCATCCCCTACGCGATGGTCGGGGCCAACATCATCGCCGCCGAGACAGATGAAGAAGCTCGCCACCTCGCCACCACCCAGCAAATGTCTTTCGTAAACCTCTTTCGCGGCACCAGAGGCCTCAGCCAGCCGCCGATAGACGACATCGACACCTACTGGACTCCAACGGAAAAAGCCCAGGCCGCCCGCATGCTCGCCTGCACCATCTTCGGCTCACCGCAAACCGTGCGCGAAGGCATAGAAAGAATCCTCGCCCGCACCAAAGCGGACGAGTTGATGATTGTGTCGGACGTATACGATTTTCAGAAGCGCAAGCGGTCTTTCGAAATCATCTCAGAGATTCAAAAGAGTATGTAATTCACGGCGGCTTCTTTGCAGCGCCCAAAAGCTTCGGTATTGACGAAATTATGCGCGCGTTATACCGGTGTTACTGGCAGAAACGAGTCTCTTTTTCGATATTTTACTTAAGTATCTGATTTAAAGCGAAAATAAAGTTCAGCGTAAAGCGTTCTAGTCGTTTAGCCGTTTGTTCTTATTGTCGATATTTCTATCGGTCGACCCTCGAAAGCGGCGACCACAGGGGGAATCTATGAATCGGGTGATTACGAGTCCGCGGCTCCGCGGCATGCTTCTTTGCTCATCCATAATACTACTGCCATCAATGTCATTAGCGGCTGACCAGTACTGGAACGGCGGCGCGACCGGTACATGGAAAATCGGCACAACCAATTGGACCGATTCAGGCGGCGCAACGACTGATCCCTGGACCAACAATAACAACGCGATTTTTCAGGGCGCAGGCGGCGCCGCCACGGTGGATACCACCGGCGGCGCAATCGCGGCAGGCGGCTTGCAGTTCACCGGCAATAACTGGTCTTTGTCTGGCAGCCCGCTCGTGCTTTTCCCGACAACCGGGGTCACCAATGTTTCCGTGACCGGTGCCAATACCGCGACGATTAATTCGAACATCTCCGGCACCGGCGTAACGCGCCTCAACAAAATGGATACCGGCACACTCGTCCTGAACGGTGCTAACACTTTCTCCACCGCCACAGTCACGGCAGGTACGCTGCAAATCGGCACGGGCGGCACCACCGGCAGCTTCAATGGCGCGATCCTCAATAACGCCAACCTCATCTTCAACCGGTCCGATGCCGTACTCTATTCGGGCGTCCTCACCGGCAACGGCACCTTCACCAAATCAGGCGCAAACACGCTTACACTGAGTGGCACCTCAACGGCCTATGCAGGCAACACTGTGGTCTCCACCGGCATCCTGTCGGTTACCGGCAGGATCGGTGGCACGATGACAGTGAATTCCGGTGCCACCCTTCAGGGCACCGGCACTGTAGGCGCAACCACGCTGACCAACGGCAGTAAAATCATGCCGGGCGTTGGTGCCATCGGCAACCTCAACACCGGCGCGATCACCTTCCAAACCGGCTCAACCTATGTCGTCGATGTGACGGATGCAGGCTTGTCCGACAAGATCGCAGCAACAGGCGCAGCCGCCATCAACGGTGGTGCGCTTCAGGTCGTTGCGGGCGCTGGCACGTATAAAAACGAAACCATCTACACAATCCTGACTGCGACGGGCGGTGTCACAAAAACCGGCACCGGTTTCTCTGTTACAACCAACATGGCCTTCCTCAACCCGACGCTGGCCTACAACGCCAACGACATCCAGTTGACCCTTACGCGCAACGATCTCAATTTCGCAGCCGTCGGGCACACCTACAACCAAAGCGTCACGGGCGGCGCACTCCAGAAGCTGGGCAGCGGCTCGCTCTACCATGCGATCCTGGTGGCCGATGTGCCGACCGCGCAAAAGGCTTTCGATCAACTGTCAGGTGAAATCCACGCATCCTTGCGTGGCGTCATGGTCGACGATACGCGCCTGCCGCGCAACGCCGTCCTGAGCCGTCTCGCCAGCAGCGACGATAGCGCCGTCTGGGCAGAAGGTTTCGGCAACTGGGGCACCAGTGATGTCGGCGATAATGCCGCTTCGACCCGCCGTGACAGCAGAGGTTTCGTTGCAGGCGCCGACATGCCTGTCGGGGATAATCTGCGCCTCGGCCTGTCTGCCGGTTACACCCACACCAACCTCGAAGCCGAAATGCGCAACAGCCGTGCCCGCATCAAAAGCGTGCATGTGATTGGCTATGCAGGCGCAACCTTCGATGCGCTTCACCTGAGCGCAGGCCTGGGCTATGCGGACTCGAAACTGGAAACGGTGCGCAGCATCGCGTTCACCGGCTTCTCCGATCTGCTGCGCGGCAAGTATAACGGCTCGGTACTGCACGGCTTCGGTGAGGCCTCTTACGCGATCCCGATGGGCAGCCTTCAACTGTCGCCCTTCGCCAATATCGCAAGCGTCCGCGCGCACACCGACAGCTTCTCCGAAAACGGCGGGCTGGCGGCTCTCGACGGTGCCAAACGGTCTGAAACGACAACCTTCTCAACGCTGGGCCTTCGCTTCGAAACCCCGCGGCAGGAAGAGTTTTCCCTTGCAGCCAATCTCGGCTGGCGCCACGGCTTTGGCACAGCAACCCCGGTCTCCACACTCGGGTTCACGCCGGCCGCCTCCTTCGTGGTCGCAGGCTCGACAACAGAGCGTGACAGCGTCGCGACCGACATCGGCGCCACCTGGCGCGTCTGGCCCGGCCTCGCCCTGGGCGCCGCCTATAACGGCCTCCTAAGCGCCAACTCCCGCGACGAAGCCGTCCGGGTGACAGTCACACAGCAGTTCTGATCCAGGTAAGTTTCAATCCTGGTATTCCAACGAAACAACTCCCCGTGCCAAGGTGCGGGGAGTTGTTTGCTGTTCTGTCCAAAGGTGGCGCGATCCGATGTCTATTCCAGATTATCAGAGGCTGATGTTGCCCGTCCTGCGGATCGCCGCGACTGGTGAGCAACGCGTATCTGATGTGGCTGAATATATTGCTGATGAACTGGGCTTAAACCTAGCAGAACGAGAAGAGCTACTCCCCAGTGGCCGACAAACAATTCTTCGCAACCGCATCCATTGGGCGAAATTCTACATGTCTAAAGCAGGTCTCATCGCTTCACCCAAGCGCGGCCTCTTTGTGGCAACAGAAAATGGACGCAGGTTGCTGGATTCCAATCCGGCACGCATCGGTGTTAACGAACTGAAAGAATTCGAG
>DATJDE010000084.1:0-2117 GCA_035497595.1 Rhizomicrobium sp.
TTATGCCGGCCCGCATTTCATGGCTTTACCGCTCGGCACACCGCTGCCGGTCACCGAAGGCAAAGTCGATTACGCCCCAGCCTTCTCGCAGCTTTAGACCGCCAGCAAATACAGCGCGAACAGCACAACCATAATCGTGTCTGCCAGCGCCGTGAGCATCGCATTGGGGCTGCGATAGCCCTTGGACACGACCAAAACCACAAAGCTGGATTTTCCGGCGATCGCAAACAGCAAAATCGGAAACCGCGTTTCAGGGAAATACGCGGCATAGACAAGCATCAGCCCGGACGCCGCCACCATCTCGCCCCAACTGCGCGAGACAAGATCAGCCAGCCGCCCTTGCGTCTCCTCGCCAAAAATCCGGCGTGTCATGTAACGCGGCGCGAACAGCATCAGCACCATGCTGAAGGTAAGCACGCCGGAGACGATCAAAATCCAGTCGATATTGCCAACAATCCAGTCCATGCCCCACCTCATGTCCTTGATGTTTCAATGAAGAAAAGCCGTCACCCGGCTTTTTCAGGCTTCACCACGCGGATATGCAATTCGCGCAACTGCTTGGCCGAAGCTTCCCCAGGCGCACCCATCATCAGATCCTGCGCCTGCTGGTTCATCGGGAACATCGTCACTTCGCGCAGGTTTTCTTCGCCTGCAATCAGCATGACAATGCGGTCGATGCCCGGCGCCGTGCCACCATGCGGCGGCGCCCCATAGCGGAACGCGTTCAACATACCGCCAAACCGCGCCTCGGTTTCCTCGCGCGCATAGCCGGCAATCTCAAACGCCTTCAACATCACGTCGGGGTCATGGTTGCGGATCGCGCCGCTCGAAAGCTCAATCCCGTTACACACGATGTCATACTGATAGGCCTTCATCCCAAGGATGGTGTCCTTGTCGGCCTCGCCCAGCGCCATAAACGCATCACGGTCGAATTGCGGCATCGAGAACGGGTTATGCGAAAAGTCGATCCGCTTCTCGTCCTCGTTCCACTCATACATCGGAAAATCGACGATCCAGCAGAACTTGAACTCGGACTCGTCAATCAGCTTTAGCTCGCGCCCCAGCCGAATCCGCGCCTGCCCCGCCAACGCGGCCGCGCGCTCTTTACGATCCGCCGCAAAGAACAACGCATCCCCTGCCTTCACGCCCGCTTTCGCAGCCATCAACGCCAGCGCTTCCGCCGGAATGAACTTCGCAATCGGCCCCTTGCCCGTCAGCACGCCGCCAGTGTCTTCAAACACAATATAACCAAGCCCGGCCGCACCCATTTCCCCGCGCGCCCAATCATTCAGCTTGTCAAAGAACGAGCGCGGCTGAGTCCCAGCCCCCGGCGCCGGAATCGCCCGCACCACCTTGTTCTTGAATGCCTTGAACTCCACATCGTCGCGCGCGAACACATCGCTCACATCGGCAATGACAATCGGGTTGCGCAAATCCGGCTTGTCGACGCCATATTTCAGCATCGAGTCTTCATAGGTGATATGCGGGAACGGCGCGGGCCACACTTTGCGGCCATCGGCAAATTCCTCAAACACGCCATGCAACACCGGCTCCACCGCCGCAAACACATCGGCCTGGGTGGCAAAGCTCATTTCCAGATCAAGTTGATAAAACTCACCGGGGCTGCGATCGGCCCGCGCATCCTCATCGCGGAAACACGGCGCAATCTGGAAGTAGCGGTCAAACCCCGCCACCATGATGAGCTGCTTGAACTGCTGCGGCGCCTGCGGCAACGCATAAAATTGGCCGGGATGCATCCGCGACGGCACCAAAAAATCCCGCGCGCCTTCCGGGCTCGATGCGGTCAAAATCGGCGTCTGAAACTCCGTGAACCCCTGATCGATCATCCGTCTACGGATGGACGAGATCACCTTGGAGCGCGGCGTGATGTTCTTGTGCAGCCGCTCGCGGCGCAAATCCAGAAAGCGATATTTCAGCCGCGTCTCTTCGGGATATTCCAGATCACCAAACACCGGCAGTGGCAATTCCTGCGCCACCGATTGCACCACAACCTCGTCAATGCGAATTTCAATTTCGCCGGTCGGCAAATCGGGGTTCACCGTATCGGGCGTGCGGGCAACCACCCGCCCCGTCACGGTCAAAACCCATTCGGCCCG
>DATJDE010000085.1:0-5851 GCA_035497595.1 Rhizomicrobium sp.
TCTTCCGCTCGGGGGCGGGCAGGAATTTGTATTCGGCGATGGCGCGGTCGAGATGATCGTCGATCTCGTACCAGTCGATGTTGGTGCAATCGAGCGCATAGAGCTTGTGTTTGCCCGTCGCCAGCATGTCCTTCAGCAGCAGTTCGTAATAATCGTTCACCCGGCCCGCTTCGATGGCCGCGTTCATCAGCGGCACGAACTCGTCCTGCAAATAGGCGCGCCCGAAGCGATAGATGTTCACCGTCTTGTAGGCGGCGGAATAATCGAAGCCCGGCCCCTGCTCCTTGCCTTCAATCAGCGTGGTGACAAACCCTTGCCCATCCGTCCTGACCACCGCGCCATCCATGCCGCGCGCGAACAGCGCCGTGGCCGCCACGTTTTGCGCGGGCGCGTCCTGCAACGCGAGGAGCAGCTTTGCGTCAAAAAAGATATCGGCTTCGACCAGCAGAATGTTTTCGTTCAACTCGTCACGCGCCAGCCACAGCGAATAGATATTATTGGTCGTGGCAAAGCGCTCGGACTCGACATAGCGGATGGCAAGCCCGGCATAGGCGTCGCCCGCGAACGCCTTGATCTGATCGGCGAAATGGCCGACCACGATCACCACCTCCTCAACGCCCGCCTCTTTCAGCCGGGTCAGGCAATTGCCCAGTATCGGCGTGCCGTTGATCTCGAGCAGTGGCTTGGGATGGGTGTCGCTGAAGCTGCCAAGGCGGCGGCCCGCACCGGCGGCAAGAAGTATGGCTTTTCTGGCGCGGTTCGGCTGGGTCATGGTCCGGCAACTCGCGGGTGGCGCTTGCGGCACTACACCGGGCAAAGCTGCGGATCAACCGTCCGCACCAAGAGCGGGGCAATTGAGCAATGCGGGCGTGCCCCCTAAACTCGCGCACCGCTTTTCAGGGATATATGCGTCGATGATCTGGATTCTGCTCGGGCTCGCAGCGTGTGCGGCGGCGCTTTGGGTGCATAATTTCATGGAAGGCCAGACATTGCTGCGCGATTGCCTCGATGAGGCCCGCCTCGCGCGCGGCGATATTGCCGCGCTCGATGCAGCCTGGGCCAGCGCGTCCCAGCGGTCAGGTTGTGTTATCAGCCTCACCAGCCTGCCGAGCCGGCTGCCTTTCATCGCCGCCACCTTGAAAAGCCTGTTGCGGCAGAACCGGCTGCCCGCCCGCATTCGCCTTAATCTGCCGGCCTTCTCGCGCCGGGAACAGACCGCCTATGTGATCCCGGATTGGCTTAAAAGTCTGCAATCCGTCGAAATCGTGCCGTGTGAGGATTCCGGCCCCGCAACCAAACTCATCCCCTCGCTGGCTCTGCCGCCCGATACCATGATCGTGGTGGTGGATGATGATCGCCTCTATCCCGCCAATCTGATCGCCGATCTCGAAGCCGCGGCAGCTGGCAATTCGAACGCCGCCTTCGGGTTCAGCGGCTGGGTCGCCCCGCCCGATCTGATTGATCGCCCCACCACCATCCTCAGCAATATCCGCATGACCCCGCCAGTACCGGTGCGCGCCCGCCGCCTCAGCGTGCCCCGTGCCGTGGATATGCTTCAGGGCCTGTCAGGCTATCTCGTCCGCCCGCGCTTTTTCGATTTGGCCGCGCTCACCGATTACGCCCACGCGCCGCAAGCTGCCTTCTTCGTCGACGATGTGTGGATCAGCGCCCATTGCACCGCGCCCAAATTCGTCATTCCCGCCGCCCGCGCAGGCTTTCCGGGCCGTGCGCGTAAAGCGCTGTACAGCACAACCAGCCTTGGCCGGGTCAATCGCGGCGGCGGTGACGTGCACAAGCGCAATAACACCATCATGCTGCGCCATTTCGCAGGCCGCTGGACTGTGGGGGGCGTCTGATGCGTTATTCCATGGCCGATGTGCGGGCGAGCTACGATGCGGAAAAGGCCCGCGAAGAATGGTATGGCGACTGGATGAGCGCCGCTGTCTATCGCCGCATCTCGTTCTTCATCACCGTGCCGCTGCTCAATCTTTCCGTCACGGCCTCACAGGTGACCATTGTCGGCTTGCTGATGGCGCTTGCTCTGCCGGTGGTGGCGCTGTTCGCGGGGCCTTATGCCCATCTCGGCGTCGCCACGCTCGCCATCGCCTTTGTCGTTCTGGATTGCGTGGACGGCAATATCGCCCGCGTCACACACACTGCGAGCAAAAGCGGCCACTATCTCGATTTTTTCACCGACATTGTGTTTCGCATCACCCTCTATGCCGCCGTCGGCATTCTGGCGGATCGGGAAGTGGCGGGCGTGCTGGGCGGGCAGGGGCTGGCGCTGGGCTTGTTAGCCGCGCTGCTTGCCATTGTCGCGCGGCTATCCCGCGTTTTCACACGACAGCTCAGCCCCGGCGACGTCTTTGACCCGGCGGGGGAGGGCGCTGCCCCCAAAGGGTTCATCGACGGCTTCCTTCTGCCCGCTTTATCCGGTCTGGACCGGCTGCTGCCGATTCTGGTGTTGGCGGCGAAATGGTGGGGCGGGCTTGGCTGGGTTGTTCTATGGCTGGTGGTCTATAGTGCCGCAGACCTTGCCTACACCCAATATGCCGTGTTCCGGCGTCTGGCCGCGCCAGGCTGATGCGTTGCACTTCTTATATGTTGGTCTATAGGATCGCGCAGGTCGCGCCCACACCCGTTGCCTGTGCGTTCCGCGTTGACCGGAATCTTTGGGCCAAGCTTTGGAAATGACACGTTCAATGGCGCGCGGACCCTTTGTCCTTGGCTATGATTTCGGCACGTCGGCCCTGAAAGCCGCCCTGTTCGATGCCGAAGGCCAGATCGTGGCCAGCGCCAGCGAGGCGTTGCGCCTTCTGTTCCCCGCCCCCGGCTGGGCGCAGCAACGCCCCGAAGACTGGTGGGCCGCGATGGCCGCCGTCACCCGCCGGGTGCTGGCCGAAGCCGGCGCCAGCCCCGATTCGGTGCAGGCCCTTGGCCTTGCCGCCCAGATGGCCGGCGTGGTTCCGGTGGACGCGCGGGGCCAGGCGCTGTGCGACGGGCTGATCTGGCTCGACATGCGCTCGGGCGAAATTGCCAAACGCACCTTCGGCGGCCCGGTCGCGGGCTATGGGCCGATCAATCTGGCCCGCTGGCTGCGCTATACCGGCGGCGCGCCCAACCTGTCCGGCAAAGACCCGCTGACCAAAATGCTCTGGCTGCGCGAGCGCATGCCCGATGTCTGGGCCAGGACCCACAAATTGCTCGATGTGAAAGACTATCTCTTGCATCGCTGCACCGGCCGCTTCGTCACCAGCTATGATTGCGCCCACCTGACCTGGCTGTTCGACAGCCGCGAAGGCCACAAGCATTGGGCGCCCAATCTGCTGGATCGCCTCGGCCTCGATGGGGCGCTGTTGCCCGATGTCGCCGCCGCAACCGATTGCGCGGGTGGGCTCACCCCTGCTGCCGCAGAAGCGCTTGGCCTCAAGGCAGGCACCCCCGTTTCGGTCGGCACTGGCGATGTTTCGGCGGCAACGCTTGCCGCAGGCGCGCCCGAAAACGGTTCGGCCCATCTGTGCATCGGCACCTCGTCCTGGTTCGGCGCGATGGTGCCGCGCCAGCGGGTCAATCCGCTCACCGGCATCGGCTCGATCTGCGGCGCCGATGGCGAGGATTATCTTTTGATCGCGACCCAGGAAAATGCGGGCGCCTGTGTCAAATGGGCGGTGAACGCGCTGGGCTTCGATGGCGATTTCGAGGCCTTTGAACAGGCCGCGGGCCAGGCTGGTGAACGCGCCGACGCGCCGCTGTTCACGCCGTGGATGTTCGGCGAGCGCGTGCCGGTGGATGATCGCCATGTGCGCGGCGGCTTCGCCCGGCTTTCCCTCGATTCCGGGCGGGAAGATATGGCCCGCGCCATCTATGAAGGCGTGGCGCTCAATGCGCGTTGGGCGATGGGCGATTTCGACCGTCTGTCGGGCCGCAAAGGCACACCCTTGCGCCTGCTCGGCGGCGGCGCCCGCAGCGCCCTGTGGTGCCAGATTTTTGCCGATGTGTTGCAACGCCCGCTCGAACGGATCGTCGAGCCGCAAAGCGGCGGCACGCGCGGCAGCGCCATGACAGCCGCGGTTGTCGCCGGATGGTATAAAAATCTCGCATCCGCCGCTGCGATGACGCGCAGCGCCCGCATCTTCCAGCCCGATCCGGCCTCGGCTGATTTCTATGCCGAACGGTTCTCGGCATTCACCAACTATTACCGGCGCGTGAAACCGTGGTACCGCCGCGCCGGTTTGGGCGCGCAAGGTGCAGCGGCCAGTGCTGAAGGCGCGCAATGCTCGACGGAACAAACAAAGCCATAAGCGACAGGCTGTGGGATGCGCTGGCCGCGCCATTGGCGCGCGCGGGCCTCACGCCCAATCAGATCACCTGGGCAGGCCTTGTGCTGGTGCTGCTCAATTGCGCGCTGTTCTATGTCTATCGCAGCACCTTCTGGTTCGGCATCGGCCTCGCCATCGCCTTCACCTTCGATGGGCTGGATGGCGCGGTGGCGCGGATGCGCGGGCTCTCCAGCAAATATGGCGGCTATCTCGATGCGGTGGTGGATCGCTATCAGGAAATCGCGGTCTATCTCACCCTCGCACTGGTGACAGGCTGGTGGTTCCTCGCCTTCCTCGCCATCACCGGCTCGCTAATGACAAGCTATAATAAAGCGCGCACGGCAGTCGAAATCTCCATCGATAATAATGCCTGGCCCGATCTTCTGGAGCGGTTGGAACGGGTGTTCATTCTCTGCGCCGCGCTGATCTTCGACTCCTTTATCGCACTCCCGGCGAACTGGAATGTCAGCCTGTTGTCGCTCGCCATGCTCGCCATCGGCGTTCTGTCCCATCTCACAGCGCTCCAGCGGTTCATTCGCGCCGCCAAGCTGATCCAGCAAAAGACAGACGGCTGATGCTGCCGCTGCTGTCGTTCCTCCAACGCGAACTGAAAGGCTCCATCGGCCGCATCGTCGTGGCCTTGCTGATCGCGGGGCTTGCGCGCGGCGTGCTGCTGGCGATTTTCAACGCAGGCGCGAGCGATGCGATAGCGAAAACGCTGGATTGGAAATTGCCATCTGCCTTCCTCGCCGTGATGGGCCTCTATCTGCTCTCCAGTTATGACGCGATCCATCACAGCGTGCGCGCCGTCGAGATGATGCGCGAACGGGTACGGGTGCGCCTGTCCGAAAAACTGCTCCTCGCGCAATTGCGCTTTCTGGAAATCAAGGGCTCGGGCGACATCTACACCCAACTCGGCGCCGATCTTCAGCGCCTGCGCGATGCCTCCATGACCTTTCTGGGTGGGCTTCAGGCAGGGGTGCTGGTGGCCTTTTCACTGGCCTATCTCGCCTGGCTGTCTTGGCCGGTCTTCTTCGCCACGCTCATCACCGGTGGGCTGGGGGCGGCGACCTATTTCTGGATCGATGCGGATATGCGCACGCGCATCACCCATGCGCGCTCCCGCGAAACCGCTTTGTTCGATGCGCTGGCCGATACGTTGCGCGGCTTCAAGGAATTGAAACTGGCGCGCGCCCGCCAGCACGAACATGCCGGATACATCGCAACACTGGCCCGTGAATTCCGCGACCTCTGGGTGAAAACCGAAACGCTCTATCAACTCATCGGCATCACCTCGCAAACCTTCATGTTCGCGCTGATCGCCATTGTCGCCTTCGGCCTGCCGCTGCTCGGTCAGATGGATGGCACAAAAATCTTTCAGGTCATCGCCACCATCCTTTTCATGATGACGCCGCTGGAAACCCTGCTACAGGCCATCCCGTCCCTGTCCAAAGCGCGCGTTTCGCTCAGCAGCATCGCCCGCCTCGAAGCCAATCTCGACAGTGACGCCGCCGAAACAGGCAGCGACGCGG
>DATJDE010000086.1:0-2865 GCA_035497595.1 Rhizomicrobium sp.
CGCCAAGGCCAAGGGCTGTTACGTCGTCGGCTCTGTCGGTTCGGATGAGAAGGCGGCCTATCTCAAAGAGATCGGCGTCGATCAGACGATCAATTACAAAACGGCAGGCGATCTGAATGCGGCGGTTGCGGCAGCCTTTCCCGATGGCATCGATGTCTATTTCGACAATGTCGGCGGCTCGCATTTGCAGGCGGCGCTGGGACGGATGCGCCAGTTCGGGCGGATCGCGGCCTGTGGTGCGATTGAGCAATACAATGCCACCGCGCCGGTGGCCGGGCCGAACAATCTGATGCTGGTGGTGGGGATGAGCCTGACCATTCGCGGCTTCATCGTGTCAAACCATTTCGACATGCTGGGGCAGTTTCATGCCGACATGGCCAAATGGGTGGCTGCGGGCAAAATGAAATGGCGCGAAACCATTGTCGATGGCATCGAGAATGCGCCCAAAGCCTTTATGGGGCTCTTTACCGGTGAGAACTTTGGCAAAATGCTGGTGCGTGTGGGCCCGGATAAGGCGGTCTAACGCAGATTGGGGTGGGGCGCTTTTGACGAGCGCCCCCTTTCCTTAAAACCCATGTTTCTCTGGGCTTAACGCCACCCCGGCGGTGAGCGCAGCAACGATCAGATAGGCCAGCATCAAGGGCATGAGGCCGATCAGCACCGCGCCGGGAAGCCCAGCAAGGGTTCCGCAAGCGATCCACGGCCAGGCGCTGCCAAAAAAGAAAAGTTGAATCCCGGCAATAGCAGCAATGCCCAGCACCCCGGCATGGGTGGTGGCGCCCAGCATTTCGGGGCGGGTGCTGCGTTCGAGCCGCAGCAGGCCTGCCGACAGGCGGATGCGCGAAACGGCGGAGGCGACATAGACAATCGCCAGCACCCACGCAAAAGACGATGCAAACACGCGCCCACTATCAGGCGCGCAAGGCGCAAGGGCTGCGAGCAACCCGCTCTGGCCCGGCACCACAAACTGCATGGCGCTGGAGACCGCGCTAATGACAGGCCCGATGGGATGGGTGGGCGCGAACAGCACCTGATTGAGATAGCTCAGCAGCGCGAAGACGACGAAGACGATGCCGTTAAAATCGGGCAGCGCATGTTGCGGTTTGAGACGGGCCAGCAGCGGCATGGCGCCATCACGCGCCGAGACGCCATAGCCGGTGGCGAACAGCAGGCCCATCGCCGTGAACAGCAGCACCGCCACGACAATGGCAAACACCGCATTCGGGTTTGCGCCTGCCTGTTGATGCAGGGCATGGGCGCCCGAAAACAGGCAGAGCGCGATCCAGGCTTTTGCAAGCAGGCGGCCAACGCCCATGCGACGCCTCTTCTACGTCCGACTTTTACGCGGACGCTGCAAAACGGGGCTCTTTCATGCGTTCGGCGCGTAAGGACTGGGCCATCAGGAATGCAAGTTCGAGGGCCTGGCTGGCATTGAGGCGCGGATCACACGCGGTCTGGTAGCGGTCGGACAGATCGATTTCCTTGATCGCCTGTGCGCCGCCCAGACATTCGGTGACATCCTGACCGGTCATTTCGAAATGCACGCCGCCGGCATGGGTGCCTTCGGCGCGGTGCACGGCGAAGAAGCTGCGCACCTCTGCGAGCACGCGGTCGACGGGGCGGGTTTTGTAGCCCGATTGCAGCTTGATGGTGTTGCCATGCATGGGATCGCAGGACCACACCACGGAGGCGCCTTCGCGTTTCACCGCGCGGATCAGCGCGGGCAGTTTTTCTTCCACCTTGTCTGAACCGAAACGCGCGATCAGCGTGAGGCGACCGGGCTTGTTTTCCGGGTTCAGCGCCGCGATGAGGCGGAGCAGATCGTCTTCGGCGAGGCTGGGGCCGCATTTGAGGCCAACCGGATTTTTGATGCCGCGCATGAATTCGACATGGGCGCCGTCGAGCTGGCGGGTGCGATCACCGATCCACAGCATATGGGCGGATGTGTCGTACCAGTCTCCGCTCGTGGAATCGACGCGGGTCATCGCCTGCTCGTAGTTCAGCAGCAACGCTTCGTGGCTGGTGTAGAAATCGGTCGTGCGCAGTTGCGGCACCGATTCCGAGGTGATGCCACAGGCCGCCATGAAATCCAGCGTTTCGGAAATGCGTGCGGCGAGCCCCTTATATTGTTCACCGGCCGGTGAGCCCGCAATGAAGCCCAACATCCAACTGTGGACATTGTGCAGATCGGCGTAACCGCCCGAGGCGAAGGCGCGCAAAAGGTTGAGCGTGGCCGCGGATTGAGCCGTCGCGTCCAGCAGGCGGTGCGGATCGGGCGTGCGGGCGGCGGTGGTGAAATCGCCGCTGTTGATGTTGTCGCCGCGATAGGACGGCAGGGTGATGCCGTCGCGGGTTTCGGTATCTTCCGAACGCGGCTTGGCGAACTGGCCCGCGATACGGCCGACTTTCACCACCGGCATCCCGGCGGCGAAGGTGAGCACGACCGCCATCTGGAGCAGGACGCGGAAGGTGTCGCGGATATTATCCGGGTGGAATTCGGCGAAACTTTCGGCGCAATCCCCGCCTTGCAGCAGGAACGCCTTGCCTTCGGCGACTTGCGCCAGGCCGTTCATCAGGTTGCGCGCTTCGCCTGCGAAAACCAGCGGCGGATGCGAGGCCAGCCGCTTTTCCACAGCCAGAAGGGCCGCCTGATCCGGGTAGGCCGGCACCTGACGAATGGGTTTCGAGCGCCAGCTTGACGGGCTCCAGTTCTGCGGCACGGCTAAATCTCCTGTCGCAGGCGGATATAGGGGATGGATGGGGGCTTTACCAGCGTGTTTGAGGCCCCGCGGACAGGCGCCCCGCACCCTGCCCGGCCACTGCCTGTCCAAGCCTGTGGATGGATTGCTCAAAAGTTAACGAAGT
>DATJDE010000087.1:0-4009 GCA_035497595.1 Rhizomicrobium sp.
GGGGCCTGTTTTGGGCAGGCCGGACAGCGACGCTCAGGCCATGACAGCGGCCTTTGCCGAACTTGAGCGGCGCGGCGGCGGGCGGCTGGGTGTGGCGGTGCGCGATAGCCAAAGCGGGGCCACATTGTCCTGGCGGGCGGATGAGCGGTTTTTTCTGTGCAGCACGTTCAAGCTGCTTGCGGTGGCCGCCCTTCTGAAGCGCGTAGATGATGGCGCGGAAAATCTTGATCGCACCATCGCCTATGGCGCAGGCGACATGGTGAGTTATGCGCCGGTGACGGAAAAACATCTGGCGGAAGGGGCGATGAGCCTGCGCGAGCTTTGTGCGGCCACGCTGATCTGGAGCGACAATACGGCGGCCAATCTTATTCTGGCGCAGCTTGGCGGGCCGCAAGGCGTAACCCGTTTTATGCGCGCGATGGGCGATCCCGTTACGCGGCTGGACAGGAACGAGCCGACACTTAACACATGTATTGAGGGCGATCCGCGCGATACGACGACGCCCAATGCCATGTTGCGCAGCGTGGAGACAATCGTGCTGGGCACAGGCACCGGGCCTTCGACGCACGTGTTGATCGACTGGTTGCTGGGCTGCCGGACGGCGGACAGAAAAATACGGGCAGGGTTAAAGCCGGGCTGGCGCGCGGGCAACAAGACCGGCAGCGGCGAGAACGGTACGGCCAATGATGTTGCGATTGTTTGGCCGCCGGGGCGCAAGCCTGTGCTGGTGGCGAGCTATTATACCCAGGCGACCGCATCCCCCGAGGTGGTGGATGGGATTCATCGCGACGTCGGCAGGCTGGTGGTGAAGATGATCGAGCGCCAGCCTGCCTGAGGGCTCTTTCAGCTTTCCGTCATGGCCTTGCGGCGGGCCTGCATGTCTTCGGTGGTGTTGAGCTTGGGATAGGGTTCATCGGGGATGGGCACGCCGAGAAACGCGCAGAGCGGAGCCCAGCCGTCGGTCGCCTGGAACACCAGAAGGCGCTCTTTGGGGATGGTGCGCTGCACCTCTTCATTGTGGCGCTGATAGACGGCGATCATGTTGTCTTCGCTGAAATCCTTGCCGAAGGTTTGTTCGCCGATCAGCTTTTCGACAAATTCACCCGGCGGGCCAACGCGCTTGCCATTGGGCAGCACCATCGGGCCCTTCATCGCGGGCATGATCGTTTCGCAAACGCTTTTGTACCAGGATTTGGGGTCGCGTATGGTGAGGATCACCTTGGCGTCAGGGTAGTGCTGCGCAAGCTCTTTGTAATATTTGCAGCTCGGCCAATCGAGGCTGGAATTGTAGCCCTCAAACACCTTTTCCCAATCCACCGTCTGGCCGTTTGCCAGTGCCTCCCAATGGACGGCCTGTTCGGGGTGGGTGATGATTTCGTACATATGGTGACAGGGGCCAAAGCCCAGTTTCTCAAGCACGGATTTGAGCGAGGACGTTCCGGTGCGGCCGAAGCCTGCGCCGATGATTTTGAGTGACATGCCAACCCCTCTGCGATGTGGATGCCCCCATGGTCGCGCAGCGCCTTGCGGCTCGCAAGGGGCGGGCAAAATTGTTTAAGCTACGGCGCGGCGGTTGGGGACTGGCAAAAATGGATAGTAGGCGGCTTTGGTGCGTGGGTCTTGTTGTGGGGCTCTTTGCGGGCCTGTGCGGCCCTGCGGCGGCGCAGATGAAGATCGAGAGCGCCGATCTGGGCGAAGGCGTGCAGATGAAAACCGCGCAGGTGTTGGCGGATTGCCGCATCCGGGGCAAGGAGCACGGCGGCAATGTCTCCCCGGTGCTGAGCTGGAGCGGTGCGCCAGCGGGCACCAAGAGCTTTGCCCTGACCATGATGGACCCCCGGGACGACAAGCAGGTGTTCTGGCACTGGATCGCCTTCAACATTCCAGCTGAGGTGACCGCCCTGCCGCCGGGGGCGAGCGGCCGGGAGATGCCGCAGGGCGCGGTGGAAGGGGTGAACGATTATGGCGCGCCCGGCTATGGCGGCCCCTGCCCGCCGCGCGGACAGGTGCACCGCTATATCTTCAACGTCTGGGCGCTGGATGTGCCCACGCTGGAGTTGCGGCCCGAAGTGACGGGGGCGCAGATCAGACCGCAATTGCAACTTCATGCACTGGGCAAGGCGACGCTGACCGCGCGTTATGAAAATTAAAGCGCATAAAACGCTACTGGCTTTTTTGCACAGTGAGGCGGCGGGCGGCGTGATCCTGATGGGGGTGGCGGCGCTGGCGCTGGCCATCGCCAATTCGCCTTTGGCCGGGCTTTATTTTCACACGCTGCATCTGCCGTTGGGGCCGTTGCCGGTGCTCGAATGGATCAATGACGGATTGATGGCGCTGTTCTTCCTGCTGGTGGGGCTGGAGATCAAGCGCGAGATGATTGGCGGCCAGCTTGCCAGTTGGGCACAGCGCGCGCTGCCGGGCATTGCGGCGGCGGGCGGCATGGCGGTGCCTGCGCTGATCTATCTTGTGGTCCAGCGCGGCGATGGGCAAACGCTGCATGGCTGGGCCATTCCAGCGGCCACAGATATTGCCTTTGCGCTGGGCGTGATCACGCTTTTGGGCTCGCGCGTGCCGGTGTCGCTCAAGGTGTTTCTCACCGCGCTGGCGATTTTGGATGATCTGGGCGCGGTGCTGATCATCGCGTTCTTTTATGCAGGTGATCTTCATCTGTGGGCGCTGGGCGGTGTGGCGGTTGCGGCTGTGGTGTTGTTGGCGCTCAACCGGCTGCGCGTGGCGGGGCTGTGGGCGTATCTTGGCGTTGGCGCGGTGTTGTGGGTGTGCATGCTGAAATCCGGCGTGCATGCGACGCTTGCCGGTGTTTTGCTGGCGCTGTTCATTCCGATCACGGCGAAGGGCGATGCGCGGCCACTTGAAACGCTGGAACATGCGCTTGCACCCTGGGTCGCATTTTTGATTGTGCCGCTGTTTGGCTTTGCCAATGCAGGGGTGGCGCTGGGCGGGGTGGGGCTTTCGGCGCTGACATCGCCTATTCCGCTGGGCGTTGGGCTGGGGCTGTTTTTCGGCAAGCAGATTGGCGTGTTTGGCTCGGCCTTTATCGCGATCAAGCTGCGCGTGGCGCAATTGCCCCATGGCGCAAGCTGGCGGCAGCTTTATGGAACGGCGGTGTTGTGCGGCATCGGCTTCACCATGAGCCTGTTCATTGGGCTGCTCGCCTTTGCCGATCCGGCGCAGCAGGATTTGACCAAGATCGGGGTTCTCGCAGGCTCCATCGCCTCAGCGGTTCTGGGCTGGATCATCCTGTCCACCGCGGCCAAGCGGGGCTGAGGCTTTACGCCTTCACATCGTGCAGGCGGTCCACATTGCGCAAAGCGGGAAACAGCTTCATCCAGACACCGACGACCAGCAGCGTGCCGATGCCGCCGATGATGACGGCGGGCACCACGCCAAACCAGGCCGCTGTGATACCGGATTCAAATTCGCCCAATTCGTTCGACGCGCCGATAAAGAGCATGTTCACCGAACTGACCCGGCCGCGCATCATATCGGGCGTGGCGAACTGGATGAGGGTGGAGCGGATGAAGACCGAGATCATATCCGACGCGCCGAGCACAAAGAGCGCGGCCAGCGAAATCGGGAAACTGCGCGACAGACCGAAGACGACCGTGGCGATGCCGAACAGCGCAACCGCCCCGAACATCACTTTGCCGGAGTGGCGGTTGATCGGGTAACGCGCCAGCAACAGCGCAACGATGGCAGCCCCCACGGCCGGGGCTGCGCGCAGAAGGCCAAGCCCTTCGGGTCCGGTGTGCAGAATGTCCCGCGCATAGATCGGCAGCAGCGCCACGGCCCCGCCCAGCAACACGGCAAACAGATCGAGCGAAATGGCGCCAAGGATCACCGGGCGCGAACGCACGAAGCGGATACCTTCGGCGACCCGTTCCAGGCGCGAGCCCTGGGACACGGTTTCGGCGCGGGTGCGCCCGCGCAAGGTGACGGTGAGGCCAGCGGTTGCCAGAAACAGGGCGCAACAGACCGCATAGGTCACCGG